>JAADHY010000702.1 GCA_013151585.1 Planctomycetota bacterium | reverse complement strand
ACTCGTCCAGAACCCGCACCGGCGGTCGCACTCCGGCATCCAGCACAGGCTGGACGAAGACTTGCCGAAGCGTCACGTCGGCGGTGCCTTCCTCGCGGTATTGCAGATACCGCTGCGGTGACAGATTCAGATACACGGCCTTTCCTCGACCGACCCGGCGTACGTGTTGGACCGGTAACTTGCGTTCCGCCACGGCATACCCCTGATGCAGCCGGCACGAAATCGTGGCGAACAGATCGCGGTACCGTCGGTAGTAGTAGCCTTTGTCTTGATCGGTCTCGACCCACAGCCGCTCGCCGAAAAAATCGGCCTGGGTTTCGGTCCCGTCGTGCGCCACGCCGAACAGGTCGTCCAGCGCTCCCTTTCGGCGTCCCCGGCCGTGCTGGTCGAACAGCCCCGCGGCGAAGTCGGCGATCAGCGTGCCGCCTCGCCGGCAGAACTCGGCCATCCGCCGAGCCTCGATGTCGGACAAAGCGTAACAGGCCGGCAAGATCAGCACGCGGTACTCGTCTGGGACGCCGCCCTTCACCACCTGATCGTACGCCAGAAAGTTGTACTGGATGCCGCAGTCAGCCAGCAAATACTCCCACGCCTTGCGCACGTTGTGCGATGTGCCGAGCCGCGCGTCGCTGAGACGGTTGACCCATGTCGCGCCGTGCGGCTGGATGTCCAAGCACCAAGACACTTGGATCGAGGGATGCGAATAGTAAAGGGCCACGCCGTCGTGGATCCATCGGGCGCCGACCATCTTCGGCCCCTGCACGCCGCCAAGTTCTTTCAGCGTGGGGCGAAACCTGCCCAACCACGGACGCGGCTTGGGCCCATCGAACCAGCCGTCGACCCAACCGATGATGCCGCGGTTGCCGTGAGCAAAATAGAACCACGCCTGCCAGATGTCTTTGGCCGCGGTGCTGTCCCCTTTGTGAAAGTGGCTCATGACGATAGGCATGGCGCCCGCCGGGTTGAACGACCGAGCGATCTCTTGGGCGGACCCCAGATCGTAGGCCTCCAGGTACTGAATCTTCTTCATCAACTTGGCGTAGTCGTAGCCGCCCCACAGGTTCGGTGCCTGACCGCCGACGAAACCGCACGGGGTATCCGGCGCGGCTCGGTTGGCCGTTTCCACCAGCTTCCCGATGAAGTTGGCCCACACCGAGTCGTTGTACGTGATGCGGTCCAGCAAGGGTGAGAAGTCCAGTTGGCCGAGTGGCCGATCGAGCTGCCGGCGGACGAAATCGGGTGTGACGAACTGCGGCTTCGGAGCAGCCTTGGGACCGTAGTAGCGCTTCAACCACGCGGCGTAAGCCTGATCGTCGTCGTTCAGACGCCACGGCAAGGGAATGACGAACGCTCCCCACGAAATCTCATCATCCAACGCATAGGCGACGCAAAGCGAACTGTGTTGTCGGACGTTGTTGACGTATCGAGTCACGATGCCCTGCAGACGCCGCAGCATGGCCTCGTCGATCGGCTGCGGTCCGTTGGTGCCGCTGCGGATGGCTCGGGCGTCTCGCTGATACCGCTGAAAGTTCCGGTGGCGGTTGGCTCCGCGCAGGTACAGGTAACCCTTCGAGGCTGTGTGGTCGTTGTAGAACCGCAAGTTCCACCGGTTCAGCCACTCGAACGGGCCTTCGCCGTGATCGGTGAACCCACCGTTGATTCCGTAGTCGCGACAGAATCGGCCGCCCGCCTCGCCGGTGCCGATCGTCCAGCGATACCGCCACGGCATATAAAGCCACGTATCCCACCGCCCGATCAGTCGCCTGCGGTTTTGGCGAACCGGGCGAAATTCCGGAGCGGTCCGTACGTACGTCAGATACGCGTCATCAGCCGTCACACCGCCGGAGCTGCCGACCAAAATTGTCGCGTAGATTGCGAGAGCCAAGAGCCTCCGCATTGTTCTGCTCCCAACAACGTTCGCTCACCAAACCGCGATCGTTCGAAACCCTCAAGCCTGCGATGCGATCAATCGGCAAGTGGCCCTGGTCCGTGTTTCCGCGTCCCGGCCCTTCGGTGCCAAGTTCCCTTGACGGACTGACGCTGACGGAGGATTCGACGAAGCCTGTTTTCGACGTGGATTCATTCTACCGGTGGTAGGATTCCGGACCAATGTCGTCCCGAAATTCGCCTTCGCACACGTTGCTTGCGAGCCGCTACGAGGAGCTGTAGAATTGGGCATCGATAATACGTTTCTGTATTACGTAAGATTTCCGTGGCTGCGTCAGGAGCTACCGAATGCGTGACTGTTCGCCGTCGAGGAAGGGGTTTACGCTGATCGAGCTGCTCGTTGTCATTGCCATCATCGCCATTTTGGTGGGTCTGTTGCTGCCGGCCGTGCAGCAAGCTCGGGAGGCGGCTCGGCGCACCAGTTGCCGCAACAACTTGAAGCAGATCGGCCTGGCTCTCCACAATTTCCACGACGTCCACCGATGTTTCCCCGTGGGATCGCCCAGCAAGACTTGCCGGGGCTACGAACAGATTCCGCCGTGGCAGTATCGGTGGTCTCCGCTGGCGATGCTGACGCCTTACATCGAACAGTTTGCCGTTTACGAAGCGTTGAATCTGGAGGTACCGCTTTACGGCCATACGGGCGTCTATTACGGACCGGGCGAGGGCGTGCATCCGGATAATGTCGAGCCCGTGCGGCAGATGGTGAAGCTGTTTCTGTGCCCCAGTGACATCGCCGAACGGGTGGAGCCGGAGTTCGGCTCCACCAATTACCTGGGTTGCTGGGGCCGGGGAGCTCCGACCTACCGGGGAACCGCGATCTATGATACCGACGGCTTGTTTCACGCATCGCGAGCGATTCGCTTCGCGGACATCACCGACGGCACGACGAACACGGCGGCCTTTTCGGAATCGCTGCTGGGGCCTGGACCGGTCATGGGGCACCGCCTGGAGGAAGAAAACCAGGCGCTGGTGATGGTGCAACTGTGGAGTCCTCCGATCAGCGCCGCTCGGTGCTCGGCCATCGGCTCGACCGCATCCACCTTCCGCGGCGCTCGCTGGGCGGACGGATTCCCGTTGTACTCGGCCTACTACCACTGGCTGCGGCCCAACTCGGAGGTACCGGATTGCGGCGTTGTCGCGCCACTGCGTTCGATGTGGCGGCCGCCACGCAGCCGGCATCCGGGCGGGGTGAACCTGCTGTTGTGCGACGGGTCGGTGCGCTTTGTCAGCGATTCGGTCGATCTGGACGTCTGGCGCGGCCTCGGTTCTCGCGACGGAGGGGAACTGCCTGGGCAGTTCTAGAGGGGGGAGGGTAGAGAGTTCGGTGTTGAGGGTGGAAGGGCGAGGGTTGAGCGCACGGCAGAGTCAATTTCCCGAAACGACCGTCTCAGCTCTTGGATCGTGATCGCGGCGATGCCTCGCCGGAATGTTCGGGCCTGCTCGCATGGGCCCCAACGTGTTGATCGATGCCTGAAATCTGACCCTAGGAGAGATGACCTCATGAGAAACACTGCCCGCACTGGCATGCGTACGCTGCCACGTCGTTCGTTCCTTTTGCTCGTCTTTGTCGCCGCCGCGACGATTAGCCGGCCCGTGTATCTTGCAGCCGGAAAACCTAGCTCATCGCAGAAGCAGTTCTACTTGATCGGGGTCGGGCCAGGGGACCCCGACTTGATCACGCTGCGAGCGATTCGGGCCATCGAGAAGGCTGACGTAATTTTTCCTTCGCCCGGAGTGGTCCAGCGTTTCGAAGAATACCTGAGAGGCAAACAGGTCATCGAAGGTTATTGGCACCTGTTTCCTTTCTACGGCGTCAGGGCGGAGGATGTCGCGCCGTCGGAACGCGAGCGGTACGAACGGATCACCGCCAAACGCAACGAATTCATCCGCAAAGTCCGCCAGGCGGTCGCTCAAGGCAAAGTGGTCGCGATCGTCGACAGCGGCGATCCGCTCATTTACGGGCCGTGGTCGTGGACCCTACAAGAGTTTGCCGATTTGGATCCCGTGGTCGTGCCGGGGCTGAGCTGCTTCAATGCAGCCAACGCCGCCTTACGATGCTCGCCCACTTCTGGAAAGACGACCAAGTCCGTGATCCTGACGGCCGAAGACTGGCCGGGAAAGACGGACACGATTGAACGGCTTTCGAAGCTTCGCACCACAATGGTCCTTTTTACGATGACGGCCCACTTCGAACATTTCATCCAGAAACTGCAAGTCCACTGGCCGCCGGAGACGCCGATTGCGGTTGTCGAACATGCTGGTTTTGCCGAAAAAGAACGCGTTATTACGGGAACTTTGGGGACAATCTTGAGTCGCGTGCGCTCACAGCAATTGCCGTTCGAATACTTGATCTACGTGGGCGACTTCCTCCAGACGCGGTCGAATCCAGACGGATAGCGCTTGCCTTTCCTTCCTCACCTGCCGCTACACGAATGCTATCCGCACGGGACCGCAAGTCGTCTCGGCCGGGCGATCAACGCGGTTGGCAACCGTGGGTTTTGTCACGGGAGAGCAGTTGCTATGCTCCTCGTATTATGGCGAAACAGTATGCGGTCATCTTTGACGTGGACGGTGTGTTGGTAGATTCTTCCCGCGCCCATTTTCTGAGCTGGCAGCGGTTGGGCGAGGAAACCGGCCTGGTCATGACGGAAGAGCAGTTCGTCGAGACGTTCGGCCGGACTAGCCGCGAGATCATTGCCGAACTTTGGGGCGATCGGCTGTTTACCGAAGAGCAGATTCGGGAAATTGACGCTCGCAAAGAGGCATTGTACCGGGAAATCCTTGCCGAAGATTTTCCGGCTATGGAGGGAGCGGCTGACTTGATTAAGGCGTTGCGGTGTGCCGACTTTGCTCTTGCAGTCGGATCATCGGGCCCGCCAGAGAATGTGACGTTGGTCCTCGAGAAACTGGAGGTGGAAGACCTGTTCGACGTCGTGATCACGGGGATGGACGTCACGAAGGGCAAGCCGGACCCGCAAGTTTTCCTGTTGGCGGCCGAGCGGATGCGGATGGAACCATCGCGCTGCGCTGTCATCGAGGATTCGCCAGCCGGCATCGCGGCTGCCAACGCGGCCGGAATGGTCAGCATCGCCCTACAGTCCGGCCCTCACGTCGCCGAAGCCGGCCAACAGGCCGCTCTGTGTGTGAGCACCCTGCGGGCTCTGTCTCCGGAGCGGATCGCTGCCCTGATCACGCGGAGGAGCGATGCGAACGAGGGCGATTAGCATCGCGGAACGGCGTGTATTTCCCCTTAAGGCAGCACCCTGCGTGTCCTTGGCTCTGTGCGGAGCGCGAGCGGAACAGGGTTGCGAGGCGTTTCGAGGCAACACGTTAAGCCCCCTCTCACCCAAAGCGTTCCAGCGGGGCCGGCCACTTGACTCGCGAAAGACCTGGGGCATTTTCTTCAGCAAAGGTTGATTTCTTATGGCATGGCTGCTGACTGCTTGTCTTCTGGGGGCGACGCCTGCGGCGGCGCCGCGATCGGTGCAGGACGAATTCATCCGAGTGGCCGACGATCATTGGAGTTTCATCACAGCGAGGTCGCGCGTCCGGTTTGTTCCGTTTGGAACTAACTTCGTCCTGAACGACAAGAAGTTC
Organism: Planctomycetota bacterium; assembly: GCA_013151585.1. Lineage (GTDB taxonomy): Bacteria > Planctomycetota > Planctomycetia > Planctomycetales > Planctomycetaceae > JAADHY01. The sequence goes on along the minus strand of JAADHY010000702.1, from coordinate 453 downwards.
CTGAACATGTTCGGTCCGGACGTGTACGACGCGGACCGGTACGAACGAGCGTTGGCGGGGCTGGAATCTCTGGGATTCAACCTTGTCAAGGTCTTCCTGCCGATTGCCGATGTGTTGCCGGATCCCCAAGTCCCTGGGGAAGTCCGGGTCGCGCCAGGCTATCTGGAAAACCTCGATCATTTTTTGGGCTTGGCACGCGCGCACCGGATGCGCGTGATTGTGTGTCTCGCCAGTTGGGGCGGGAACCGGATCCGCTGGTGGCATGAGGGAGGTGAGTACTTCGGCCGAAAGCCCTGGCGATCAGACGAAGGCGTCGATTCCCGTGACGTGCTCGTTCGATTCTGGACGGTCCTCGGCAAGCGGCTCAAGAACAATCCGACGGTTTTCAGTTACACGCCGGCCGTTGAGTGGACGTTTCCATCTGGCAACCTGACGTGGACGCCGCCCGACCAA
>JAADHY010000242.1 GCA_013151585.1 Planctomycetota bacterium | reverse complement strand
CGTGCGGACGGCCGTTGCGGTAAGTGGAGTCTTGATACCGGCACAAGACGGTCGGGTTCTCGGCTGGCGAACCGATCGCGATCACTCCAGGCTGAAAATGCCGCGACGCCGAAACTGAATCGAACCATTCGTCGTAAGCCGTTCGCAAAGTGGCCACAACGTCCGGACGTCTCGATGCAAGGTCTCGTTGCTCAGACGGGTCGGTCATCAAGTCGTAAAGTTCCAGAACCGGCTTCCCCGCGGCGGTGTCCAGGTCTTCTCGGGAGAATGTTCCTGGATAGCCGACCAGCTTGAAGCGCTGTGTTACGACCGCGCAGTTCTGGTAGCGTTTCGGGGTCAGGCCGCGATGACATTGGAAAAACAGTCGACGCGGCGGCCAGCACGTCACGCCCTCGATCAAAGGACGCAAACTGATTCCGTCCAAACTTCGGTTCCTCGGCAGCGGGATGCCGCACAGGTCCAAGAGGGTCGGCAAAAGATCGATGTGCGCCGCGATCCGGTCGATGCGCCGCCGACCGGGCAATCGACTTTTCCATTGCAGCGCAAAGGGCACACGAATTCCGCCTTCGTAAGTCGATGCTTTTCGACCGCGCAGTCCGGCGTTGTACCGAGGCTGTTGCGGGCCATTGTCGCACAGGAAGATGACGATCGTTTGCTCGCGGAGCCCCAGCCGGTCCAATTCCGACAGCAAACGGCCGAAGTTCTCGTCGATGTTCGTTACCATTCCATAGACTTTGGCCGTTGTGTCATTGAGCCCCATCTCACGATACGGGGCGCAGTAAGAGTCGGCGACTTCCAAGGGGGCGTGAGGCGCGTTGGTGGGCAGGTACACGAAGAACGGCCGGCCCGCCTTCGTGCACTTTCGGATGAACCGCAACGCCGCGTCGAAAAAGACGTCTGTGCAATATCCCTGCGCCCGAATCCGCCGGCCGTTATGCCACAGCCAGGGATCAAAGTAACTGTTGGGCCGATCGGGGCTCTGCCCGATCCCTCCCGACTTGTGCACGAGGCATTCTTGGAATCCTTGGTCTTGCGGCCGCATGGGAAAGTTGTCTCCCAAGTGCCACTTACCAAAAATGCCTGTCCGATAGCCGGCCTCACGCAGAATCTCCGCCACAGTCAGTTCGTCGCCGTGCATCTTCGCGCCGCCGCGGGATGTGTGGATCACGCCGGTCCGGTAGTAGTAGCGGCCGGTCATGAGGCTGGCGCGGGTCGGCGCACACACCGGGCTGACGTAAAACCGAGTGAACTCGATGCCCTGTTGAAAGAATCGATCCAGGTTCGGCGTTCGGATGTTCGGATTCTCGTGCACACCCAGGTCGCCATAGCCTTGGTCGTCTGTCATCACCAAGACCACGTTTGGACGTTCGGCGGCTGACACCGAACAAAGGCCGCCAGCCACGGCAAGCAGCGCGCCAGCCCATTTCACCACGCTCATTGGATCTCTCCGTTGGACCTTCTCCACACAGATGTTTCCCGACCAGCTCATGGCTGTGGTCCGGCACCGAGTTTAAGGACAAACCGGGATGGAGAGAAGCCCGCGAGCGTCGTGGCACGTGTCAGCGAACGGCAAGCGTCAGTTTCGGGGGGATGCGTACGCGGGCTTTGGAACGAGCCCGATCGCCTCACGGCCTCCGTTCGCCCAAGCCGATGTTGCGAGGCGGCCGCGCGGCCGACACGCATCGGCGTTTCCTGAGCCTCGTTGCCCCTTTTGGAAAGCCGGTTGGCCGCCACCGTCGATTTCAGACGGCCGACTTTCCAGGCGGACGTTCGGTCGGAACGGAAGCTAGGGCTTTGTTGAGCGCCCTCAGGTAAGCTCGCGCACTGGCTTCGATGATGTCCGTGCTGACGCCCTTGCCGTAATACGTGTGGCCGTTGACCGAGATCTCGACCAGCACCTCCCCTTGAGCATCCTTGCCCCGCGAGACGCTGCGGACTTCGTAGTCTTCCAGGCGAGCGGCCACGCCCGTGATTCGTTCCATGGCCTTGAAGACCGCGTCGATTGGCCCGTCGCCGATGGCGGCATCACGTCGAATTTCTCCGTTTCGGTCTCGCATCTCCAGTGTGGCCGTCGGCACCGTCCCCGTTCCGCCGGTTGTGTGGAAGCCGACCAATTGCCACGTTTCCGGAACCGTTTCGATTCGGTTGTCGATCAACGCAGCGATGTCGGCGTCGTAGACTTCCTTCTTTTTGTCCGCCAGAGCAATGAAGTCTTCGAACACCTTTTGGAACGCATCGTCGTCGAGGCGATAGCCCAAAGCCTCGATCCGAGCCCGAAACGCATGCCGGCCGCTATGCTTTCCTAACACGAGATTTGTCCCGTGGAAGCCCACATCTTCCGGGCGCATGATCTCATAGGTGGTCCGTTCCTGCAGGATTCCGTGCTGATGAATACCGGCCTCGTGCGCGAACGCGTTTTGTCCCACGATGGCCTTGTTTCGCTGGACTTTCATGCCGGTGATGCTCGATACCAGCCGGCTTGTCGGGTAAAGCTTCTTGGTGTTGATGTTCGTCCGGCATTTGAAGTAGTCCGCTCGGGTCCGCAAAGCCATCACAATTTCTTCCAGAGCCGCGTTGCCGGCGCGCTCGCCCAGCCCGTTGATCGTACATTCCACCTGCCTTGCGCCCGCCTCGACGGCCGCCAGACTGTTCGCCACAGCCAATCCCAGATCGTTGTGGCAATGGGAACTGATGACCGCGCGGTCGATGTTCGGCACGTTTTCCTTAAGATATCGGATCACCGCTCCGAACTGGGCCGGCACGGCGTATCCGACCGTATCCGGAATGTTGATCGTGGTGGCGCCGGCGTCGATCGCTTTTTCCACCACCTCGCAGAGGAAATCCAGCTCGGTTCGGGCGGCGTCTTCCGGCGAGAACTCGACGTCTGCCGTGCGGTTACCGGTGAACTTGTCGACGGCTCTTTTCGTCATCTCCACCGCTCGGCGCACAATCTCGGGTTTGCCCATCTTCAGCTTGAATTCGCGATGGATCGCGCTCGTGGCCAGAAAGACGTGAATGCGAGCTCGCTCGGCGTCCTGCAGTGCCTCCCACGCTCGGTCGATGTCTTCGACGCGGCATCGCGCCAGACCGCAAATCGTAGCCCGGTCACCGAAACGACGGGCGATTTTCTGCACGGCCTCAAAGTCGCCCGGCGACGCGATCGGGAAGCCCGCTTCGATCACGTCCACTTGCAATTCGACCAGCGCGTTGGCGACTTCCAGCTTTTCGGCCGTGTTCATGCTACACCCCGGCGACTGCTCTCCGTCTCGCAAGGTCGTGTCGAAAATCGTGATTACCTCATCCGTCATCGCTCGTCTCCTGTGTCGAGAAGGCCAAACAAAAAACCCTGAGACCTTCGGAAGGCCTCAGGGTGCTTCATTCGCCGGAGCAATCACTGCATAACCTAAGACCTCCCGCCGCGAGGGGGGCTCAGCAAAAGGCCCAGGTTAAGCAACAAGATTGCCCGCGTCATGATATCGATTTCCGCAATTCTTCCATTGGCGAACTCTATACACCGGCTTCGACCGCGTCAAGTCCGGATGTGCCCCAGCGGGGGCATTGCCAGCGTCTGATCGGGCGCGAAGTCAGCGCCGTCTAGGACGTTCGGCTACCTGTCCGACGGTTGCCACTTGCTGCTGGACTCGCGTAGTGCTTCGTCAAAGCAAAAGGCTGGAGTTGCGTTTGGTCGTGGTGCAGCCATCCCGGCCGCTCCTGGCAGGCCAGACGCCCGCGCCACAACGTTTCATGATCACCATTTTCCGAGTTAACAAAACAGTCGTTTCCTGTCGATGGGACGGGGGCGAAGGAAGCAAGCGCCTTCATTGGGGGGCAGTCGGCAGCCGTGGTGAGTCCGCCGCAGCGGACGCCATGCCTCTGGCTCAGCTCGGTTCGGCCACGACGGCCGCTGGTCGCACCCCGGCCAACAAGTACTCGACAACCTCGCGAGCCGTGTAAGTGCTCGCTCCGGGCTTCAGAAACCTCGCCACCTGAGCGACGTCGTTGCCGGAGGTTACCAGCGGCAGCTCGGTTCGGCCATCGCTGTGGACCTGAGGCAATCCGATGTTGGCCATCAAGGCGTTGCAAAGACATTTGCGTCGATGCGTCTCCTCTTCCTGGCCGCCTTTCCGCACGTAGTCCGAGACCGGCTCAGCCGGACACCGCCACCCCAGGGTTCCGTCGGGCTTTTTGTAGGCTTGCCGCAAATAGGCCAGATCGCAAACGCGGCGTCGCGACTCGTAAACCGGCTGGTCCGACAGCGTGCCGGGCAGCAGCACGACTTTGAAAGGAAAGCCTGTCGGAGAAGCCAGCGGATCGGTGAAACTCGTGGCTTCGCCGCGACGGCTGGCTTCCAGCACACGCTGCTTCAATTCCGGAGCCAAGTCGGATTCTTCGCAATAAGCGAAGGCCGTTCCCACTTGGACCCCCGCAGCCCCCTCGCGCAAAGCTTCGGCAACGCGGTCCGGCTCTCCGTACGAACCCGCCAACCAAAACGGCACGCCCAGCTTCCGCATGGCTTCCATGTCGACCACGTCACGCGGACCGTAAATCGGTTCTCCGGCTTCGTCGAGTTCCAGGCGGCCGCGGGGCGGAGCGTTGTGTCCACCGGCCGTCGGGCCTTCGACGATGAACCCGTCGATCCAGCCGTCCGCCCTTTTCAGCAGCATCGTGGCCAACGAGACGGAAGCAATGATCGGCAGAAACTTCGGACGAGGCAACACGGGCGGCTCACCGCCGACGAACGCCGCCGGATCGAATCGCGAGCGATAATTGTCTTCCCGGCTGGCCCCGTGAACATCAACTTTCAATTCGGCCGCTTCGCCTTCCGCGAAACGATTCAGGACGCCGGGAATGGTCCGAGGGATGCCGGCTCCCATCAGTACCCAATCCACATTCGCCAGCATGGCGCCGTAAAGCGACGGCAACGTGGGAAGCTGGACCTTTTCCAAATAGTTAATGCCGACCTGGCCGTCGTGGCCTTCTTTCGCCAGAAAAACCTCGACGAAGTTGCTGACGACAAAAAGCTCTTCCAGATCGGGGTGAAGGGGCAGAGCGGGAACGGGCCGAGATCGATACGGCTGGTTCGGGGCCTTACCACCTTCGATGAAGTATCGGTCGAGGATTTTTTCGGCGATTTCGGGATATGGGAAATGCTCCAAAGCGCGACGAACGTGGCCCCCGACATCCCCATTCTGTAATCGACGGATCAAAACGGAATCCAACGCGGTTCCCGAAACGACGCCCAGTTGCCCCATTTCTGAAACGGCCCGCGCCAAGCGCCACCCGGAAACCCCAATCCCCATACCGCCCTGGATCAGGACGGGCAATGACTCGTTGCTCATGCAAGTCTCCGAATCGAAAACATCTCAAAGCTCACCGTGACGCGCTCGGGACGGCTTGTTCGTCTCTTTTGGTTCCGTGCCGAACACTCGTGTGCCACCTGGTCCGGCTCGCCGCATGACGAACTTCCGTCCAAAATGGCTTGACAGTCGACCCCTTCCATCCGCTCGGAGACTCAGCCCGGGCTGGATGGTCTCTCTCGGCCCATCTCGTTCCGTAGCGCTTCACCACGTAACGGAAGCAGTCTGCCATGGGGCTTCGGTCATCGCCCAAGCGCGGCGTTCATCGACCGCGTCCGGGACAAGCCACCGGAAAGCTGCGAACAGTCCGCGGCAGACCGCGCCTTCGCCGAGTGACCACTGACACAGCGGCTGCGTCGGTCTTTCAGCGAGCGACTCCCGCATCGCCAGCCTTTTGGCCGTCGGCTCGCGGGCAAAGCTCGCCCATCCGTCGACAGAGGCGCAAGGATAGCGGGGCAAATCAACCCTTGCACCCATACGAGAGGATTGTAACCCCAATTGTTCGGAATGGAAAGCCGCTGGCTCATCCCGTCCTGGCGGGCGAGCCGAATCGGTATGCGTCCCCATGGCTTTTTCGGAAAATGAGCGAAACGGAAGCCACTCAGATTGTCATTGGCGACGGAATCTGCTCTAATTCGTTCAGA
>JAADHY010000690.1 GCA_013151585.1 Planctomycetota bacterium | reverse complement strand
ATACACACCGGCTGCGACCATCGTCGCCGAATGCACGAGGGCCGAGACGGGCGTCGGTCCTTCCATCGCGTCCGGCAACCACGTCTGCAGCGGGAATTGAGCACTCTTGCCGACGCATCCGGCGAAGATTCCCAATCCCAACGCGACGAGCATCCAGTACGGAACGGTCGCGGGCGACTGGCCGTTCGGCTTCTCGCTCAGCCGGCGGCCGTCGATGTCCCGCAGGTAGACGGTGTCGCCCTCGCGGTCCAATCGTCCGGCATGCGGCTGTCCGGCAGAACCGCGGACCATCTGGAACAGCCCCGGTTGGGGCCGGCCGCCATCCACCGGCTCGGAGTTCCCAAACCGAAATGTGCCAAAGGCCGACCAGATAATCATCAGACCGATGAGAAACCCAAAATCGCCCACGCGGTTGACGATGAAGGCTTTGTTCGCTGCCGTGCTGGCCGAGTGGCGCTCGACATAGAATCCGATCAGCAGATAGCTGCAGATGCCGACCAGCTCCCAGAAGACGAACACCATGAACACGTTACCGGCCAGCACCAGGCCGAGCATCGAAAAACTGAACAGCGAGAAATAGGCGAAGAACAGATGGAACCGGCCGGGCCGGTGCAGGTGCCGGCCGTCCGAAAGATGCACCATGTGATCGACGTGGTCGTCGGTCAGTTCGTCGCTCATGTACCCCACAGCGAACACGTGGATGCACAAGGCCACCAGCGTGACCATCGTGAACATCACCAGCGTCAAGCTGTCGATATAGTAGTCGATGCTGAGTTCGAGCCGGCCGAAGCGGGCGAGCGTGTAGATCGTCCCGGAGAGTGGTAGGTGGGCGCCGCCCGATGGAGAATGAGCCGCTTCGGAATGAGTCTCCCCGGCCCCTCCGTGAGCGGCCTCGCCGGCTACGTGATGTTCGCCCAAGCTGCTCCAATCGATGCCGATGGCCAGCGCCGACGCACTCAGCACGAACCCGATGCCGATACATGCGATGGCCAAGCCGGCCGCCGCTTTGCTCCGTCGACCGCTCTGCCAGTATCGGCCGAACACCTCGATGGCAAATCCCACCAGCGGCAGGAGCCACGCCACAATGAGCAGTTTGGGAATAATCGTGTCCGCAGTCATTGCAATCGGGTCTTCTTGCGCTCGGCGCAAACCGGAAATTTGTTTGCAACTTGTTTTCGCGGAGCAGAGCCTGACATCGCTCCGACTCCGCGAACGCTTCCCCGAGAGCCACGAGTCGGGCGGGTCAATCACCCGCGCAAATCATCGCCCCGGTCCACATCGATGGTCTGGAAGCTGTTGTAATAATTCAGCGCGATCGCCAACGCGACGGCTGCTTCCGCCGCAGCCAACACGATGACGAACAACGCGATCACCTGACCGTCCAATCCCAACGGCATGTAGTGCGAAAAGGCGACAAAGTTCACATTCGCGCCGTTGAGCACCAGCTCGACGCCCATCAGCACGCCGATGCCGTTCCGCTTCGTGGCCATACAGACCACCCCGCAGACAAACAACACGGCACCAACCAGGAGGTAGGCGTTCAAGCTTACGCCGTCCATCGTTTCGATCCTTTATGTGTTCTCGCGGGCGTCGAGCCCGGATGGCGATCCGCTCCGTCGGTGGTCTGGTCCGCCCCTCATCGGGTCAAGTCGTTCCGCTGGCGTCCGTGCCTTCGATCGCCTCGGGCCGCGCCCGTCGTTTCGTTCGCGCCAAGTAGGCGGCTCCGATCAACACCACCAGCAAATGAACCGACACAATCTCAAACGGCAGCAAGTAGCCCGTGCTTGGCTCATTGCCCGGCGAGCGCAAATCTTTGTCCGGGCGCAAGCCCAGCAAGCTCAAGCCCAGCGGCCGCGTTGTGTTCCCTTCCTCGGCCGGATTGAATCCCGGCTGCGGCGGTGGAGTCGCGGCGGTTTGGTGAGCCGCTACGCGATCCCAGGCCACACCCATGACGCCCGACAGGACCGTCAACAAAAGTGCCACTCCCACGCACGCCCCCAGCAGTCCCTCGGCCAACGTCGTCCGGATGCGGACGAACGGACCGCTGGCTGTCAGCATCACGCCGAAAATCAACAGGACCAACGTCCCCCCCACGTACACCAAAAGCTGCACCGCACCGACGAAATCCGCGTGGAGCGAAAAGAAGAGCCCGGCCGTCGCCGACAACGACACGATCAACCAGAACGCCATCCGGACCACGTTCTGACTGATCACGACGGCCACCGCGCCGCAGCATGCCGTCAAGGCCAGGATCGCAAACAGCAATTGGTCGCCCGTCATTGTTGTTATCCGGTTCTATCGTTTCACGCGGCTGCCGGCCGTCTTTTCCGGCGCGACGATGGCCGGCGCAGCCGCTCGTTCACCCAGCGGCTGTCCGAGCAACGTCGTGCGATGCAAAACTTGGGCCATCGTGACCGGCCACAACACCGCGCCCAAGAACAGCACGCAACTGATCGGGATCAGATACTTTAAGCAGGCCATCATGACCTGGTCGATTCGCAGCCGAGGCAACGTCCACCGCACCCAAATCTGCACGATCACTAACACGGACGCTTTAAGCAAGAAGACACACATCCCGATCAAGTGGACCGGCCACGATGCGCTCTCAAGGACCGGCAGCCCCAGGTGCCATCCCCCCAAAAACAGGACGGTCGCAATGCCGCTGACAATGAACATGCTGGTGTATTCAGCCAGGAAGAACAACGCCCAGCGCATTCCGCTGTACTCGGTCATGAAGCCGGCCACCAGCTCGCTTTCCGCTTCGGGCAGGTCGAACGGAGCCCTCTTGCAACTGGCCGTCGCGCAGGCGAAGTACACGAAAAAGGCACAGAACGTGAACGGATCGTGGAAGATCAGCCAGTTAGTGATCCAACCGGATTGCATGCGCGCGATTTCGCCCAGGTTGAGCGTTCCGGCCGCGACCACCGGCACGACGGCGCAAATCGACATCGGAATCTCGTAACTGACCATCTGAGCCGCCTCGCGCATGGCTCCCAGAAGGGCCCACTTCGAGCCGCTGGCGTATCCGCCCAAGATCACGCCGACCACTTCCAGGGCTAACACGGCGAAGATCAGAAACAGGCCGGAATCTAGAGCGACGGCCACCCAACCGTCCGAGAAAGGCAGCACCATCAGCGCGCTGAAGGAGGCGACCAGCACGATGTAGGGAGCCATCCGGAACAAGAGCGGATCGGCCGGCTTGGGAACCAAGTCTTCCTTTTGGACCAGCTTCAGCCCGTCGGCCAACGGTTGCAGCCAGCCGAAGCGGCCGCCGACGCGGGTGGGGCCCAGCCGATCTTGGATGCGGCCGGCGATCTTCCGTTCGCCCCAGATGAAGATGCCTCCGGGCAGGCCGAAGAAACATCCAAGCAGAAGCGCGTGGATGAGCGCCGCCAACGCTTTGGCGAGAAATCCCGGAGCGGACTCGGGATCAAACAAGTATTGTTGAAAGAACTCCGCCAGTGTCTGAGCGGCCAGTACAGGCTCCATCGCTCCCCTCTGCCGTCGGTCACACCGATGCTTGTGCGTGGTAGGACGACGGGCCCGCATCGGCGCGGACAACACGTCGTCCCGTCAGACAATACGTGTGGTTGGCGGGGGCCCGGTGAGAGTTTCGTCTGCTCGCGCAGCCCTGAAAGCAAACGGCGTGCCGCCTCGATTCGTCCCGTCGTTCCGTCGGCGACCGCGATGGCCCCGACCGTCTCTGCGCCGCCCATCGCTCGACACCGACCCGCGCAGCCTTCACGCGTGCTTCACCGGACCATAATCGGCGTGAACTATGGCAGATTGTCCGGCCGGATTCAACTGTGCGAAGGAGCAAAAAAGCGTAACGGACGCCGCAGAGAAAGCCCTGCAGTGGGGCAGCCGGCTCGAACCGTCACTGTCGAGCAGTCGAAGAGCATGACGCCTCGACTCGGCCTGCCGCAGAGGTGCCTAACGCGGTCCTCTGGTACCAGCCGAAGTCAATAAGCGGCAGGCGCTAGCCTCCGGTGTTCCCGTCGAACCAACAAGAACCCCGGCCAGCGCCTTGCGCTCACAATGGCTTGCGACGTTCAATTTACATGCGCGCGCCGCGAAGATCCCGACGTACGGAGACACTAACTGCCAACGGACAGCTTGCGCAAGAACGAGAGAGCGTGCTGTTCTCAGCCGACGGCCGCTGGTTCGCGGACCAGCGGCAACTTCAGCGTGAATGTCGTGCCGCGTCCCACCAGGCTTTCCACTCGGATTCGCCCCTTGTGATTCTCGATGATGTCGCGGCAAAGGGCCAAGCCCAATCCGGTGCCTCCTTGGCCGTCGGCGTCAGCGGTTTTCGTCGAGAAGAATGGGTCGAAGATGTGGGGCAGCTTTTCGGCCGGGATGCCGCAGCCGCTGTCTTGGACAGAGATTTCGCCGAAGCCCGTCTCGGGATTGCTGCGGACGACGATCTTCAACCGTCCGCCGGCTTTCATTGCTTGACGCGCGTTGATGATCAGATTGAGCAGTACTTGCTGGATTTGGCTCGTGTTCACCTCGGCCACGGGATGGTCGGCAAAATCGACTTCCAGCGAGATGCGATGCTTCTGCAGGTCCTTTTCGACCAGCACGAGCACGTCTTGGACGAGCTGCACCAGATCGAACGGCTCGCGGCGATCGCCTTTGTTTCGCGCGTAAGAAAGCATGCCCGTCGTGATCTTGGCCGCGCGCTGGCTGGCGTCGAGGATCTTGTTGAATGCTTTGTCGCGGGTGGCGGCGTCTTGATGTCGCAACCCCATTTTGGCGTAATTGATGATCGTGGTCAGAATGTTGTTGAATTCGTGTGTAATCGACGAGGCCAAGGCTCCCACCGAACTCATTTTCTGCGCCTGCATGAGCTGCTGGCGCATGGCCTCGAGCTGACGTCTGAGTTGTTCGGTTTCCGGGTCGTGGGTTTGCAGATCGACAGTGGCCATTGTTCTCACCCGATTTGGTTGACACGTAACGAACGCGGTCCAGAAAAACCGATGCAACCGCCTCAATCGGTATCGGAACGCCAGCCCAAGAATCTTCAGGCGGGGCCCAACGGAGGCGGCCGGTCCGGAAAACTCGTGACCGGTCGGCAGTCCTATGTCGCCGGCGGGAACTGGTCGGCATGACGAGGCTAGGTAGTAAAGCTCGGGTCGAACGGTTGGGCAAACCTTGACGGCGACACGGCCCGGACCGCCACGCCGACCGCACACTTGCAGACCCACCTCGGTTCGTCGATTATGTGCCGAAGGATGAATCGGGAGATGCAACCTCGTGGAAGAAGGGCGGCGGACGCCGTCTCAGCGGGCGAAGCCGGCCGACAAACTTTTCGAGAGCTCAAACGCATCGCAGAGGATTGATCATGGCGCGACGGACAATCCGAGGGCTGACGTTGACCGCCGCGGTGGTGACAGCGATCATCCTGCCGGGATGCGGCGGGCCCGAACCGGACGCCGACGCGAAAAAAGTCGCCCAATGGGTGCTGAAGGCCGGGGGAACGCTCACGGTCAGCGGCGTGTCGCGCCGAATTCAGTCCCCGGCCGACCTGCCGTCTGGCCCCTTCGCCATCCTGACGATCGACCTAAACGAACGGCCGGTTCAGGACAAGGACCTGACGAACCTGATCGGCTTGAAAAACTTACGATACCTGGGCTTGTATCAGACCGACATCACCAATAAAGGGCTGAAATACGTGTCGGGTTTGCAGTCGCTGACGGAGCTGGAGCTGTCGTACACTTCAATCACTGACAAAGGGCTGCAAGAGCTTGCGAAGCTGAAAAACCTGCAAAAGGTTTACCTAACGGGCACGGCGGTCACGGACAAAGGCGTCAAGAAGCTCAAGGAGGCGCTTCCCTCGGTCACAGTGATTCGGTTTTGAAGCAGCCTGCCGGGCCGCGACCATCGGACTTCTCTGCGCGTTCAGGATTCGCGTCACCTCGGCGGGATTGACGGGGGCCGAACCGATGGATCGCTCCGGCTCGCTCTTGCCTCGCGGATTTGCTCCAACAGTTCGGCGATT
>JAADHY010000446.1:3068-9082 GCA_013151585.1 Planctomycetota bacterium | reverse complement strand
CCGGTGTCGTTGCGACCGCTAGAACCGTTCAGAACGGCCTCGCCGTCGGCCTCGCCATAGGGAAGGACCGGCCCAGGAACACGTCCCCCTGTGCTCCCGGCCGTGCGCGGGAAACGCGATGAGTCGGGACACCGAGCCGGCTCCGAGGCCGCCCGAAATTGACGCCGAGCAAGCTAAACGGTGGCATGTCTAGCCGGCACGGCTTTTCACGCGACGGTCGGTGTTCGAAATCGAAGCAAGTCGGCCTGACACCCGACTTTATCGTCGCTTGTGCGGCGTCCACTCGCTGTTGGACAGAACCCGAATCGTGACCTAGAGTTACCATGGTTGGTCTAGCCAGGGCGGTTCTGCCCGTACTCCGCGAGAACGGGACAGCGCGCGTCAGTTGCGATGCGACGGGCGCGTTCTGCAGCGTTGGAAAAGACCGGCTCAACCGGCCACGAAAAACCGTGGCCTTCCCAACCGCGCCGTTGATGGGGGAAGGATGGCCAAGACGTTTCCTTGAGCGGGATGCGTTGCGGTCTATGGAAAGGTGACGACAGCAAATGCGAGGAATCTCGGTAGATGGAAAGACTGTGCAGGTCGGAGTCGTTGTGACAGCCGCTTCGGCCGCGCTGTCCGGTCTGGTGGGGCTCTGGACTTGGGGCGGTTGGTCGGCCGCCGGGGTTGCGGTTTTCGCCAGTGTGACCACATCGCTTCTGACTTGGGGAATCATCGCCCGGTGGGCTCAGCGGACGGCGGATTCGCTGCGGCAACCCGGTTGGTCATCCGCCACGTCCCCGCGCGAAGGGCCGTTCGGCTGCCTGATCGATGTGGCGGCGGAGCATCTTCGTTCGATCGAGTCGCGGTTGCAGCGAGAAGTGCGGCATCGGCTGGAACTGGAGGCACTGGTCCAGGTGCGGAGCCAGAAGGTGCGCCGCTTGGAGATGGCGTTTAGCGCGCTGGATACGCCGGTGTTGGTGACAGATTCAGAAGATCGAATTCTTTACTGCAATCCGGCAGCTTTGAGGCTCTTCGGACGCGGCGATAAAGACGGAGCGGAAGAGGCTTTTGAATCTCTGGATCTGGCTTCGTTGCCGGCACTCCGCGATTTGGTCCTGGAGACGCGATTGCGCGCGTCCGCGACCAGCCAGCGGTCCACTGAGCTGGAATTAAGCGTTGGAGGCGAGGTCATCGCATACCGGGGAAAAGCCGTGAACGTCTACGGGGAGGGCGGTGTGCACTTGGGAGTCGTGACGGTCTTGTCCGACATCCGTGATGAACGGCTGGCCAAGACACGGCATGCCGAATTCGTCTCGGCGGTCTCTCACGAAATGAAGACGCCGCTGGCCAGTATCAAGGCCTTCATCGAGATGCTCATGGATGGCGACGTGGCCGATCCGGAGGAACAACAGGAACTTTACGGGTTCATCGATGCCCAGGTCGACCGTCTGACGCGAATGATCAACAGCATGCTGAATCTGGCCCGCATCGAAAGCGGGGTCATCAAAATCCAGCGGCAAGACTGTGAATTGAACGAACAGTTGGAAAAAGCGGCCGATGTCATCCGCCCTGTCGCCGAAGAGAAGCAGATTCGGTTCGTCACGGAACTGAGCGAGCTGTACCTGCCGGTTCATGTCGATCCGGAACTGTTCGGCCAGGCGATCATCAACTTGCTCTCCAACGCAGTGAAGTACACCCCTTCCGGCGGAGAAGTGCGTCTGCGCAGCCGGATGGAAGAGGATCAGGCCGTCATTGAAGTGCGAGACACGGGCATGGGGATTCCGGAAGACTCGCTGCCTCACATTTTCGATCGCTTCTATCGCGTTCCCGAGAACAACAAGGCGGCGTCTGGGACGGGCCTCGGACTGGCCCTGGTGCATTACATCATAACGGACGTCCACAACGGATCGATCCGTGTGACGTCCAGGGTGGATGAAGGGACCTGTTTCACCTTAAAGCTTCCGCTGGGACATTTGGAGCCGAAGCGGAGAACGGAACGGGTCTTGTGCAGTGCATAGGATTTCTCACGGAACGCCGAAATGCTGGGAGGAGCTGGCCGATGACGAATCGAGTCATTGTGTGTGACGACGAGGCCCATATCACGCGGGCGATCAGTATGAAACTCTCCAAGGCGGGGCTGACGGTCCAGTGGGCGGCCGACGGCCAAGCCGGATGGGAATTGATTCAGCGGGAGCGGCCGGACGTGGTGATCACCGACTTCCAGATGCCGCGATTGAACGGATTGGACTTGATCCGGCGCATGCGGGAATGCGAGCAAACTCGCGACATCCCCGTCCTGCTGTTGACCGCCAAGGGATTTGAAGTGGATGAAGACGAGCTTCGGCGAGAATTAGACATTGCCGGAGTCGTGGTCAAGCCGTTCAGCCCTCGGGAACTGCTGAAGCAGGTGCAGACGCTGGTGGAGACGGCGCGGACGGAAGCGTGAGTTTTTCCGGCTGGTGGGTTCGGTCTGGTTGGAGTGTTGGCGGCAGAATTTGATGCGTGACATCTTAGAGTCGATTCCGATCTGGCTTTATCTCGTGCTGGTCGCGGCGTCCGTCCCGCTGGGCTGTCTGACGGGGACGTTGGGCGGGGCGGTGACGCCCTTTGCGCTGGCGGCGATCCCCACTTGCGCAGCGGCGTTGTCCGGCCAGCGAACGACGGCCATGGTGACCGCTTTCGCGGCGTGCGCCGTTTCCCTGGCCGGATGGTGGTTCTGCGTCGGGCAAAGCGGAGGCGCGGCCTGTTGGTTGACGCCGGCGATCGGAGCCGCATCCCTGCTCGCCATCGCCGGTATGATCCTGGCTGTTATGGAGCAACTGGATGGTGACATCGCTCAACTCCACAAACAAACGACGCAGTACGTTCGCGCTTTGTACGAGCGAGACAAGCGGGAAGAGCAACGGGCTCAGCAATCCGCCGGAACCGAGCGTCCGGGCGGTCCGCATGCCGGTAGCGGCCAGCTCTCGCAGCGAGAAACGATCAACTTCGCCATGCTTCTGCTGACTTTGCAAGACGTCGCGCAGCGGATTTCCACGAATCTGGACCTCGAGACTTTGGTTCCGACCATCCTCGACACGGCCCGGTCTTCTCTAAAATGCCAGAGCTGCCAGCTCTACTTCTGGAACCCCGCCGACAAAACCCTGCGCCGGGCAGACTCAGGCAAGTGTCGCGACAACCCGCGGTACGTGCCGAAGCCGAATCAGGGAGCGGCCCGCTGGGTCATCGAGAATCGACAAATCCTGACACGCCAAAGTGTCGAGCGGGACTACAACCTTCGCAGCATCCTGCAAGAAGACCCCTCGATGCCCGACGCTATCGCTCCTTTGACCGTCGGTGGAGAGCTGCTCGGCTTGCTGGTCGTCGACGAGGTGGAAGACAGCTCGCTGACCTTCGTCCGGATGCTGTACATCCTGTCGCACAATTGCGCTTTGGGAATCAAAAATGCTCAGCTTTTCAAGCGCATCGAAGACATGGCGCGCCACGACGGTCTGACCGGGTTGCTCAACCATGCCAGTTTCCGTGAAGAGCTGGACGGATTGGTCGGGCAGGCCGAAGCCGACGGAAGTCCGCTGGCCGTCATTATGAGCGACGTCGATCACTTCAAGAAATTCAATGACACGTATGGCCACCAGGCGGGCGATCATGTGCTGCGCGAGGTAGCTCGGCTTTGGCGAGCCGTGATGCCAGACGACGCCATCCTCGGCCGCTATGGCGGAGAAGAGTTCGTCTGCGCGCTGCCAGGCTCCGACCTGGAACGGGCTCGGGAGCTGGCCGAGACTCTGCGGCAGCATTTGGCGAATCAAGTCCTGGTTTTCGAAGGACAAGAACTACGCGTTACGGCCAGTTTCGGCGTAGCCGAACGGACCGAAGAAATTGCTTCGTCGCGCGACCTGGTCCGTGTCGCCGATGAAGCTCTTTACGAAGCCAAACAACAAGGGCGTAATCGGGTCGTGTGTTACGTCCCGGAGTCTGTCGGGCTGACGTCGGGTCAAGCTCCCTCACTATAGGCATCCTTCGAAGAGGAATCGGCGAGCCCCGGGATTGGTCGAACCATGCAGATCACGACGGAAACATTTGGAAATGTGATGGTCGTCCACACGCCGGACGAGATGACCGAAGAGACGGCCGAACGGTTTCTATCCGCCTTGGAGGGCGCGATCGGCCGAGGCATCGTGAACATCGTTGCGCAAATGGATCGCAGCGATACCTACGACAGTGCCGGCCTGACCGCATTGCTGGACGCGCAGGATCGGCTGCGCGAAAAAGGAGGGAACCTGAAGATTTGCGGACTTCACGATCCGGGCCGAAAGATTTTCGAGATCACGCGGCTAGACCAACGTTTTGACATTTTCGAATCCGTGATCGACGCGGTGGCCAGTTTTCAATGAGCCCGGTGGCGGACTCGCAAGGTCTTTCCCCAAGAGCCCATCAAAACAAATCCGACGAGAATCATGGTGGCATCACTTCTCCAAGCTCGAGCCCGGTTGGGCGATCTGCTGATCGATCGGGGCTACTTGACTCCCGATCAACTGCAGTTGGCGCTGCAGGAACAGCAGGCGTCGGCCGGCAGCAAGCTGCTGGGAGAAGTGTTGATCGAACAGGGGTTCTGCACGGAAGAGCAAGTTTTGGAGTGCTTGGCGATCGAGTTCGGCGTGCCACACGTCAAACTCGACAGCCGCATGTTCGACCCCAAAATCTTTGAGACCATCCCACGCGAGTTCATCGAGAAGCATACGGTTCTGCCTCTCTTCAAAATTCGAAACGTACTGACGGTCGCAGTTGCCGAGCCGACCAACGTTTTCTTGCTCGATCAGTTGCGGGATATTGCGCGCTGCGACATTCAGCCGGTCATCGCTTCGGCCAAAGACATCCGCCGGATGGTTCAGACGTACCTGCCGAACAAGCAGGTTTTCGTCATCGACGACATCATCGACGACGCCAGCGGCGACGCCGTGGAGTTGATTGAAGAGGAAATCGAAGATATCGGCGCGGACGCTGAAGTCGCCGGGCTCAGCCCCATCATCAAGCTGGTCAACTACATCATCTACAACGGAGTTAAAGAGGGGGCGAGTGACATTCACATCGAGCCGACGGAGCGGCAGTTGCGCGTCCGTTACCGAGTCGACGGGACGTTGCGGTTGGCGCTGGAGCCGCCGGTCCATCTGGCTCCGGCCGTCGCCTCTCGCATCAAGATCATGGCGAACCTCGACATCAGCGAGCGCCGGCTCCCTCAGGATGGACGCATCCACGTGCTCATGGAAGGCCGGCCGATCGACCTGCGAGTGAGCACCCTGCCGTGCAATTTCGGCGAAAAAGTCGTGCTGCGGATTCTGGACAACCAGACGGTCAACTTCTCGCTGGAACAGCTCGGCTTCAGCGCGGACATTCTGGAGCAGTTTAACGAGCAGCTTCAGCGGCCCAACGGAATCATCCTTGTCACGGGGCCCACAGGCAGCGGCAAGAGCACCACCCTTTACGCGGCCTTGAGCACAGTCAGCTCAATCGAGGTCAACGTATGTACCGTCGAGGATCCGATCGAGTTTCAACTGCCGTTGGTCAACCAGTTTCAGGTCAACGAAAAAATCGGGCTCACCTTCGCCAACATTCTTCGCAGCCTGCTGCGTCAGGACCCGGATGTGATTCTGCTCGGCGAGATTCGCGACGAAGAGACGGCCCGGATCGCCATCCAGGCGGCGCTGACCGGCCACTTGGTTTTCAGCACGCTTCACACCAACGATGCCTGTTCGACGGTGACGCGTCTGATGGACATGGGCATCGAGGGTTACTTGCTCGGCGCGTCCCTCAACATGGTGCTGGCTCAGCGGCTGTGTCGACGGATTTGCCCGAAATGCAAGACGGCGGTCGAAGCTCCGAAAGCTCTGCTGCTAGACATGGAGCGGATGGGGATAGAGCTCGAGACCTATTATCGCGGGCGGGGTTGCAAGCGCTGCCGGCACACGGGTTTCTCGGGACGGATCGCCATCCATGAACTTCTCGTGCTGGACGACGAATTGCGGGAAATCATCACC
>JAADHY010000446.1:0-3037 GCA_013151585.1 Planctomycetota bacterium | reverse complement strand
CGCCCGCCGGACCGGGATGGCGACTCTTCGATACGATGGGCTTTGCAAGGTGAAGGAAGGCATCACGACTTTTGAAGAGGTGCTGCGGGTCACCGACGAGGGCTGGCGTCCGATCAAACCGACTCGGCGGGCCCCCCTAAGCCAGCGACCACGCGGCGAGGAGGGCTGACCGACGAATCCGCGGTGTTGGCAAAGCGGACACCAAGACGTCGTCTCAATGTAACGCACTGCCTCTCCAACAGAGTTCAGTCGTGCAAGATGCAAGCCCGAACCTGTCCGCGGGCCGATAAGCATAAGAATCACCCGGAAACAAGGGGCTGACCGATGGAGATTAACGATCTTCTGCATGCGGCAGTCGACAGCGGCGCTTCTGACGTCCTGCTGGCCAGCGGCGCGCCGCCGATGTTCCGGATCGCTGGTGAGCTGCAGCCGGCCAGTCTGCCGCCCCTGACTCCACCCGACTTAGAAGACCTGTGCGGACAGGTCCTCTCGGAGGAACATCGGCGAATTCTGCAGCGACGGCAGGACGTCGACTTTTCGATCACCGTTCCCGAATTGGGGCGTTTTCGCTTCAACATTCATCAGCAACGGAAAAGCTTTGCAGCCGCCATTCGGTACCTGGCCAACGTGATCCCGTCGCTGGAAGAGTTGGGGCTGCCGCCGATCGTCGAGGAGTTAACTCGGCTGAAGTACGGTCTGGTGCTGGTGACCGGCCAGACGGGCAGCGGCAAGAGCACCACTCTGGCCGCGATGATCGACCGAATCAATCGTCGCGACGCCAAGCACATCATTACGCTGGAGGATCCCATCGAGTATCAACACGAGCATCGCCGTTCGTTGGTCGAACAGCGTGAAATCGGTACGGACTGCCCTAGTTTCGCATCGGGCTTACGGCACGTGTTGCGGCAAGACCCCGATGTGATCCTGGTTGGGGAGATGCGCGACCTGGACACGATTCGCACGGCTTTGCAAGCGGCCGAAACCGGCCATCTGGTGTTGGCGACACTGCATTCGTCGAGCGCCTCTGGCGCGGTGGATCGGATCATCGAAGTGTTCCCGGCAGAAGAACAGACCCAAATCAGGACTCATTTGTCGGAGTGCTTGAAGGCGGTCCTGACCCAACAACTGCTGCCCGCCGCGACCGATCGAGGGCGCGTCGCTGCCGTGGAAGTGCTTGTCGCGACCCGGGCGATCCAGGCAGCCATCCGCGAATCAAACAATCACTTGATCCCCGGAATCATCTCCACGGGCCGCAAGTACGGGATGCAAACGATGGATCAGGCGATTCGAGAGCTGGCATTGAACGGCCGGATCTTCCCAGACGTCGCCGACGAGAAGCTGGACGAGTTGGCGTTGGCAACGACGGCCTGAAAGACGCCGGGAGAAGACGATGAAATTTGCCTATCAAGCTCGGGAGCCCAACGGCCAAATTCGAACGGGCGAGATTACGGCGTCCGATGCGGGAGAGGCCGCGCGACAACTGCGCAACGAGGGGCTGTACTTGTTGTCGGTTCAACCCCTCGAAAATGGCGAGTCCTCCGGCTTGCCCTTTTTCCGAAAGCGAGTCACGCGTGCGGAAATCATTTACGTCACCAACCAGTTGGCGGTGATGGTCGATTCAGGTGTTCCGCTGGCGGACGCCGTTCAAGGACTGGCTCAGCAAACGGCCAATCCGACTCTGGCCGACGTCCTCTCCAAGATTCACCGAGACCTGGAAAGCGGCGAAGATTTCTCCTCGGCCTTGGCAAAATACCCCAAGTACTTCGATCGCACGTACGTCAACCTGATCAAGGCGAGCGAAGCTAGTGGCACTCTGGCGGAGATGTTAGACCGGATCGCCACACAGTCGCGGAGTGAATTGGAAACATTGCATAAGATTCGCGGCGCCATGATTTATCCGGCCGCTATGTTGGTGATGTGCGTCGGGGTGTGCATTTTCCTGCTGACCTACGTATTTCCGAAGCTGCTGCCACTGTTTGCCGGCCGCGAAGAGGAGATTCCCAAGCCCACTCGCATGTTGATCGCCGCTTCCGAAGTACTGCGGCATGAATGGTACTTCGTGGTCGCCGCAGCGATCGCCCTGATCGGCCTGTTTTTCTACGCACGCAAACAGCCGTGGGGCCGGTACGCCCTGGACTGGATGTGGCTGAATCTGC
Organism: Planctomycetota bacterium; assembly: GCA_013151585.1. Taxonomy (GTDB): domain Bacteria; phylum Planctomycetota; class Planctomycetia; order Planctomycetales; family Planctomycetaceae; genus JAADHY01. Next base: position 881 of record JAADHY010000446.1, on the reverse strand, counting down.
CTATTTGGGGAACATTGACGCGGAAGGTGGCGATCAGCCGGTCCGTACGCACCCTGGCCACCACGGTGAACGCTGGCGTGCCTATGCTTGAAGCCCTTCAGCTCTGCGCTGGCGTCGCCGACAACGTCTTTTACGAACGGACCTGGCTGGACGTGAGCGAGAAGGTCACAGGAGGCAAACAAATCCATGAGGCGCTGGCGGGCAACGAGCTCTTCCCGGACACTTTGGTTCAGATGATCGCCTCGGGCGAAAAGACCGGCAAACTGGGTTACGTCCTGGAAAAGGTCGCCGACTATTTCGATCGAGAAGTGGCCAACGCGGTCAAGACGGCCACGAGTATGATTGAGCCGTTGATGGTCGCTGTGATGGGCAGCGTCATCGGCGGTATTGCGTTGGCGATGCTGCTACCTGTCTTCGAGCTCAGCAGCACGGTAAGTTAACGCGACCGCGGAAGCGTTTTGGAGAAAGCCCCGAAGGACGAGCCGGTGCACCGGCCTCCTTCTCCTCGCTTTGCGCTTCGCTATTCACGGATGTTCGACGTCACGACGACGATCCTTCGCTTCCCGGTTCGGTCGGCGGGGGCGGCGTTCGGTCTTCCCAGCGGTGGAGCACGGCGGCGATCGTCTGAAACAATTCGCGCGAGCGGATCGGTTTGGCGATGTAATCGTCCATTCCCGCCGCCAAGCAGCGCTCGCGGTCGCCTTTCAGTGCGTGAGCTGTCATCGCGATGATGGGGACCCGCCGCCCGGTCTCGGCCTCATGACGCCGGATCATCTCCGTCGCCTGATAACCGTCCATCTTGGGCATTTGAACGTCCATCAGCACGACGTCGAAGTCTTGCTTCTGGAAAGCCGACACGGCCTCCTGCCCGTTATTGGCCA
>JAADHY010000719.1 GCA_013151585.1 Planctomycetota bacterium | reverse complement strand
TTGCGAAAGCATCGCCTTTCCAGCCATCAGCACCGGAGCGTACGGGTATCCGGTGGATCAGGCGGCCGAAGCGGCGTTGACGATAGTGCGAGATTTCTTGATCGAGCATACTCGGCCGCACCACGTCCGTTTTGTGCTGTTTGATGAGGGGACTTACGGCGCGTTCGCCCGCGTGCTGGAATCGATGACCGAGTAACGGTGGCGTCCGGCCGAACAGGCCCCCAGCCGGCAGGAGTGTGACGGCCGTGGCCGATCCGGAAATTCGATCGTTCCAGGCGTCTGACGGGTACGAGCATCGGTACCGGTTTTGGAACGCGGTCGGCCGGCCGCTGGCGGATGTCGTCGCGCTGCATGGAATCCAAAGCCATTCGGGCTGGTACGACTACTCGAGCCGTCGCCTCGCGCTGGCCGGGTTCGCCGTCCACTTTCTGGACCGCCGTGGTTCGGGCCTGAATGCTGCCCAACGCGGTCACACGCCGAGCTCGAAACGGCTGGTGCAGGACGTGGTCGAGTTCATCCAGTTGGTGCGCCAGCCCGCACGCAGCGAGCCCGGCCGGTCCCGACGGCCGCTGGTGCTGATGGCTGTCAGTTGGGGCGGCCGGCTGGCCGCAGTCGTTGCGGCTGAGTTTCCCCAGCTCATCGACAAGCTGATCTTGATGTACCCGGGCATTCGAACAAGAATCGACGTCTCGATTGGAGAAAAGCTGCGGATCGCCTGGGCCGCTCTGACCGGACAGTTCCGCCGCCGAGTTCCCATTCCGCTGGATGATCCGGCTCTTTTTACCGCTGACCCCAAATGGCAAGATTTCATCCGAAATGATCCGCTCGCACTCCACTGCGTTACGGTTTCGTTTCTCCTTGCTCATCGGAAGCTGTCTCGGCAGGCCGAACGCTGCGTCGGCCGAATCCGCTGCCCGGTCCTGCTGATGCTGGCCGGACGCGACCGGATCGTCGACAACGCCGCCACCCGCCGGCTGATCGAACAGTTGCCGGCCGACCGGCGGACTGTCCTAGAGTATCCGGAGGCTCACCATACGTTGGAATTCGAGCCGAGCCGCGAACAGATGTTCTCGGACTTGATTCGGTGGCTGCAATGACACGGCTTCGCCGTGGGCTGGAAACTCAGATGGTAAGTTTGCGGGAGCTTGTGTTGACCGTCGGTGCAGCACGGAGCCGGACTTCGATCGATGGCGTCTCGACGGAAGCGTGTGACCGAAGTGCTGCGGAAACAATAAGGGCACTCCCCTTCATCCGATCCGTGCCGTTCGCTAGCTGTTTTGCGCAAGCAAAGTAAGGCTTTTTCAGGCGCTTTGCCCAAATCGCAAGGGAGATCGCAGACCGGCCGCGGCCCGGAGGAACCATCCAGTCGCGGGGCGCGGCCCGATTGAGGGGTCAGGCGAAAATCTCCGTGCCGGTCGGCGCCGGCGCGTGGAACGTCTGGTTGCAGGCGGTGCAAGTCAACCGGTCGCGCGGTACACTCCTTTGGCACTCGGGGCAGGTTTCCAGCGTTGGCCAGTGTCGGCCGAAGCGGTAGCCCACAAAGCCGGGCAGCCCGAGCAGGAAGACAAAGACAGCCCACAGCCACGGCGAGCCGGCGGCGTAGCGATTTTGTCGGCGATACGCGAGTCCCGCCAGCCACGCGGACACCGCGACCACGACCGCAAGGCCCGGCCAAAAGTACGAGAGCGATCGCGCCAACGCGGCCCGATAGCCAGTCTCGCCGGAACCGAGATAGTTCAAGGGGTCGAGAACCGTTACCCATCCCGCCAGGAAAGCGGGCACGGGAAGGGACGCACACAGACCGGCGGCTAAGAACAGCGGGCGTGGCGGAGCGAACCGCCGCAGCACGGCCGTCTCGTTGCGCACGACTTCGCCACCCTCCTGCATCCAATACAACTCATGACGCACGAGGCCCGTGCTGCGATCCGGCCATGCGGCGTCCACTATCACGCCGCCTGCGGGAAGACAACGGATATTCATTTCTTCCGCCCGCTGGCACGGCTTCGGTAACGGGACGGTTTTCATAGGTTGTCCTTCCGGCCCCAAAAAAACGACCCGATCAACGCACCGGACGGCCAAGAACTCCCGATCAGCCGAAGCCGTCGAGGCGGAAGCGGCCTCGGACCAAGGGCCCTGTCCGATTCCCGCGGAGATGATGCCGTCATCCTGCAACAGTTTCCGAACGGCTCGCCGCTGCAAGTCCACCTCAAGCAGCCCGTCGCTTGTCGCGAGGTAAATCCTCCAGGCCGGGATCCGCCCGGGATCCAGCGGCGAGAAGTGAGTGCTTGGCTCCGTCAACCGAGGAACGTATACCTGCCGCGATGTCGTCACGACGTCGTGGACGCCCCCCGTTGTTACGGGTACGGCAAAGCACTCTTCTTCGGTTGGAGGCGTCCGGGAAAAGCCACGCCGGCCGATGTACCCCACGCACTGTTTGGTGTTCCGATCATAGCCCACGAAATACGCTCGCCCTTTCGGATCGCCGTCGTGGATCAAGTACCAGTAGGTCGGTGGTCGACGGCTGTCTGACCGAGCAATGATCCGCAGGTCCCAGGCCAATCTCCGCCGGGCCGGCCGACCCTTCCTGCAGCGGGCTGCAACCAGCCAACTCCGCCCGGGCAGCGTCCCTGAAAGGATCGGTCTTCCGTCGAGGGTCCGATACTCCACGTCGTACGGAAATCTTGGAGAACGATGAAAAACAATGGGTGTGCCGTCATTGCGCACTTCGAGGTTTTCGTACGACCAATTGGGAGCCGTGGCATAGTGAAGCACCGAAACCGACCAACCAGCCGCGGCGCCCCAGACTAAAGCGAAGCCCACCGCGAGGACGAAAGCCAAGCCCAATCGAGCCAGAGTTTTTCGTTGCTTCCCCATCACGACACCTTGTCTCAAAAGACACCGGCTTTTCCACCCCCCATCGTTCAGTGGAGGGATTGAACTACGGGTAATCTCGGCTCGTCGCGACGAATAGAATCATGACGACCAGAAAGCTGTCCAGCAGCACCAGGACCACAACTCCCGGCAGCCCCAGCGAGTCCATCAAGGCAAAGCAGCCCCCCGCTCCAACGGCGCTCGCGGCCAGCGGAAACAGTCGCGTTCCGAACCAGCGGCCAGGGCGCAGACCGCTGAGGAAACTGCCCAGATAAATCAACGACCCCACTCCCCAAACCTGCCACGCCCGCGCCGTCATCGACCACTCGAACAGACTCGGGTGCGTCCCCGGTGTCGCGGCCCACCACGCATACAGCAGTATCGGGATGGCGGAACAGACCAGATAGGTCGTCAATCCCACCCCGAGCTTTACGCCAATCAAACGCGTCCAGTCGATCGGTCGGTGCAGCAGAAACAAATACGTCTCGCGCACGCCTTCGGCGACCGTCTGTTTCAGTCCCTGAGTGATCGCCAGCGCGATTGCAATCAAACCAAAAAACGACATGAAAGTAGCCCCCAAGAACGGAATCGTTCGCGACCGTTCCGACCAGGGAGCCAACCCGGTGGCGTAGCCGGAAGTGACAAGGAGCAAATAAGCGGCCATGGCCACTGCCGCCGCTCCCAGCACCTCACGCAACTCTTTCGTCCACAGCGCTCGGTACATCGTCCTCCTCCGTCACGAAAACCGGCAACGACCGTCGCGGCCCGCGCGTGTATTCGATGAATGCGTCTTCAAGGTTCAGCTCCAACAGCTCCCAGTCACGCGGCTTGAGGGATTCGATGGCCTGCCGGTGCTCGTCGCCGAAATCGACCACGACCACCTCCAGTTGCATCCCGACCGTTCGGGCGCTAACCAACCCGCGGCACTCGGGAAACGGCGGAGGCGGACCGTCGAACCGCAGAACCGCTTTCCGGACGGCGCTCTTGAAGCGGTCGGTCGGGCAGTCGACTCGCAGGACGCCCTGATGAATAATGCCGATCCGCTCGGCCACGCGTTCCACGTCGCCCAGAATATGCGAACTGAAAAAAATCGTCCGGCCACGGCGCTGAATGATCTGGATCATCGATTCCAGGAAATCCCGTCGGACGACAGTGTCCAAGCCCAAAGTCGGATCATCGAGAATCAGCAGTTCCGGGTCAGGGGCCACAGCCAGGGCGAGCGACACTTGAGCCCGCTCCCCGCGCGACAACCGCCGAATCTTGGCACGCCGCGGTAGCTCGAAGTGGTCCAGAATCTGGTCCAGCAGCTTTTGATTCCATGTCGCCGGATAGAAGGCGCGGGTGAAGCGAACGGCCTCGTCGATCGTCATCCAGGGATAAAGGGGATGCCCCTCGGCCAGATACGCGATGCGAGCCCGGGTTTCCGGCCGGAGCTGCTGGGAATCATCACCGAACAGCCGCGCCTGACCGCAATCCGGGTGCACCATGCCCAACAGCATCTTGATCGTGGTGGACTTGCCCGCGCCGTTCCGCCCCAGAAACCCGTAGACCGTTCCCGCCGGAACGCGCAGGCTCAGCCCGTTCACGACGCATCGGCGTCCGTAATACTTGGTCAGTCGCTCGGTGACGATCACATCATCCGACATACGGCCTGCTTCCTGTTTCAAGGCGATTTCCTTGACGACGTTGGCCACTGGAACTGCTCAGACCGCTCCTTCACCAACTGGATCACCTCGTGGGCGGCAAACCCCAGGTGAACGGCTTCGGTCAAAAGCTGATCCACCTGCTCGCGCAATCGCTCTCGACGCACCTTACGCGTCAGCTCACTTTTCGGTTCCGCCACGAACACGCCCAGACCGGGCCGCGTGTGCAAAATCCCTTCCCGTTCCAGCTCGGTGTAGACGCGGGCAATCGTGTTCGGGTTGACCACCAGCCGACGCGACAGCTCGCGCACCGACGGGAGCCGCGCTCCGGGCTGCAGCCGTCCGCGCGCGACCGCTTCGCGGATCTGATTCCGAAGCTGGCGATAGATCGGCAATCGACTTGTCGGATCGATTTGGAATTCCATGGCACACCCTTAGCTGTACTAGCAGTATTAGTACGGACGCGTCTCCTGTCAAGAGCAAAAGGCGAAAAACTGCCCGACCGGTCGGCGGGCGCACAACAGGGTTTGTATGGCTGCATGGCCACACTCGGAAGTCAGTGTGCGAAACGAAGTCCCTTCTGCCCCCGCCCGGGAAAGAAGGTGCCCGAAGGGCGGATGAGGGAGACACAATGGCTCGAGTCGGCGCAGAGGTCTCGAGAGGCGCTCCGCTCAGCCCGGGCTACCTCGACGGAGTGAACGCAACGCGCTAGCGTGCGGTTGTTGCGGCCTACACGCTTGGGCCAGCGAGGCGACCGGACGCTAGCGCGTTCCGCTCATGCTTCACGCTGCGCACCGGAGGCTAGCGCCTTCCGCTCACTGTTACTGTTTGACAGTGATGGGAGAGGTTTCACCGGGCTCGCTACGCGAGCCACGCCTCTCCCGCACGCGGGAGAGAGGACCAGTCTACTGCGGACAGATGTCGAAATCACAAAGTGCGTCGTGCGCCCCCCGACATCCTTCTTTTTTCCTTGGCGTGGTGCGGCGGCGGACGCCGTCTTTCTGGTTCCTCCGTCTGTCCAGAAACCCGTTCGGCAGCTATAGTTGAATGGGAGGCTGCCGAATGGGCTCCGCGCGCCCCGAGCAACTCACCTGCGGTCGCCAAAGCCGAGAAGATGGTCCTACCGAAACCGGAGGAGACGAAGCCATGCGAGCCAAATCCAAAATGCCGAGGCTCTTGCGGGGAACGGGACTCGCCGTTGTGCTTTTGGCCGTCTCGGGCTGGGCTCCAGCCGCCGAGCCGCCCAATCCCTTTGCCCCCGCTCGTCCGCAGCGGAAGGACGCCGTCCGTGGTGTGATCGAGCTCTCCAACGGCAAGAAGATTCGCGGCCAAATCTATCTGACCCGCGGACACTACCTGCGAATCTACGATCCGGAGAAGGAAAAATTTCGCGACGTACCGCTGCGCGCGGCCAAGGAGGTGCGGTGCCTGATCGAAAAGGAATGGATGGAAAAGGAGTGGCGGTTCAAAGAGAATGCCAATGACGAGAAGGTTTACACCGGCC
>JAADHY010000534.1 GCA_013151585.1 Planctomycetota bacterium | reverse complement strand
GCACCAACGCGGTGTAGTCGAGGCCGCACTCAATAGAACGGCGGCGGCCGTCGAGTCCTTTCAGCATGCGGTCCGCCTGGCCCCCGGCAACGTCGAAGCCCTTTATCTCTTGGCACGTTGCCTGATAAGGCTGGGCCGGCCAGATGAGGCCGAGCGTTTTCTGACCAAAGCGCTCCAGATTGACCCCGGTCATCTCGGGGCTGGGCAACTTTCCGGAGACCTCGCCTACGATCGCAAAGATTTTCGGTTGGCCCTGGAGCGCTATCGTCGTCTCGATTACTCGGAGATTGCGGACGAGAAGCTCATCGAGCGAGTCGCTCGGTGCGAAATGGAAGCGGGAGCTCCGTCGGTAGCCGCCGACTTGCTTGGCAGGCGGAAGCGGCTGAGTATTTCTGGTTTGCTGACTCTTGGTCGCAGTCTTGGCCGTCTTGGCGATTGGCACATGGCGCGGCGTTTCTTGGAGAGGCTGGAGCTAAGTCGCGCTACCCCCGAGTACCGCTACTATCTTGGGGCCGCCTGTGCAGCCGATGGGCAGGAGCAGAAGGCAGAAAAACTGCTGCAAGCCCTTTTCGATGATGCCGATTGGGGCCAGAGGGCACGCACGCAGTTGGGTCATCTGCGACTCCGGCAAGGCCGGTACCAGGAGGCCGAAGAGCTTTACCAGTCTGCGGGAAGCGATGGGCACGTCAATTCTAGTTGCGTTGATCTGGGACGTGTGAGCCTTTTGAAAGGTGATCCCGTTCGGGCTCAGAAGCATTTCCAGCGGGCCTTGGATCAGACAGGCTCCGCCGATGAGACGACTGCTTGTGCGATCGAGCAGTCAGCTCGATTCGGACTGGCTCTCGCGGAAACCCAATTGGGAGCGCCCTCTCGTTTGACCGAACTGACCGGCGATCCAGAGCTTTCCCCGTACGCCTACGAAGCTCTGGCCGACAAAGCCTACGAAGAACGACGGTACGTCGAGGCAGTCGCGCTTTATGAAAAGGCGATCGCCCACCGCTCGTCTGTTCCAACCAGCATCCTGGCTCGAATTGCGACGGGGTGCTTGCATTTGAATCGTTACCGGCAGGCACTGCCGCACCTAGTGGAGCTCGCGCGTCGACGGCGTGAAGACGTCGCCTTGCGTCACAATTTGGCCCTTTGCCGTTACCGGATCGGCCGCGACCACTTCCGGAATGGCCGATGGGATGGTGCCCGGTTGGAGTGGGATCGCGCCGCCAGACTGTTGGAAACCTTGGAGGCCGAACAAGCCAGTTCGGTCAGAGCTTGCGAGGCCGAAGCGTTTTACCGAACGGCCGAAAAACTTGTCCTTTCAGAAGACGAGGACAATTGGCAGCGAGCGGGCGAGCTGTTCGAACAGGGAGCGGTCGACTTTCCCGATGACCCTCGATGGCATTTCGGGGCCGGGCTGGCGTGGGCGCGGACGGGGGATTTCGAACGATCGGCTGACTGTTTTTCACGAGCCAATCAGCGAAAAGCGGGTAACGTTGGATTCTTATTGGGGCAGGCGCTGAGTTTGCAAGAGACCGGCGACGGACGACACAGCCGAGAACTGCTGACCCCGCTTCTGGAGCGGCCGGATACAGGACCGAAGGATCCACTCGAGCAACGCCTCGTGGTTGCGGCCCGCTTTGCAATGATTGTTTCCTACGTGCGAGATCAAGACTGGAGAAAAGCGGCCGACGCATTGGAACCTTTGCTGGAGCACCCGTTGATCCGATCTTCCCGAAGGATCGGTCCAGTGGATATTGCTCAAGCGCTGGTCGCGTATCGGGCTCTGGCTGGCCAGCGGGATCGGGCGCGCGAAGTGGCCGACCGGTACTTGAAAGGGCAAGGCGCGATCGGGGACTTGTTGATCGGACTGGTTCAGGCAGATTCCGGTGACTACGAAGGAGCAGCCAGGACGCTGGGGGCGGTCTACGCTCGGCAAAAAGATCCGCAGATCTGCAAAGTGCTCGTGAGCTGCCTGCTGGCCGCCGCGGCCGCGAAGATTCGCGAAGAAGAGCTCGACGACGCCGACCGCCTGGTGCAACAGGCTCTCCGATACAATCCGACGTGCCACGATGCGAAACGACTTGCCACCGCGCTCTCTTTCGGACGCCAAATGGGCGACCTCGACCTTTCGCAGCTTGATGCTGCCATCGCGCGATGCCGCGAGATGGTCCAGAGCGGTGGTTCGGCACAAGCCGAGCGGACGTTGGCCGTCCTCATGCATCGCCGAGCCTTCCGAATGGAGGAAAAGCGTCGAACGGCGGAAAAAGCTTGGTCGGATTGTATCGCTTTCTGGAAGGATCACATTTTGGAGCGGGCGAGTTTTTGGACGCAACTGGCTGAAGAATACAACGCCGGAAAAAGCCGCCGCGAACAAGTCAAGCCCGAAGACATGCAAAGGTGGCAAAAGGAACTTCCTGGAGAATTCGCTTCCGACCATTCTGTTTTGGCGAGGTATTACGTCGAAAACCGAGACCAGGAGGGCGTGAAACGCCATTTACGGCTGATTTGGCAGTGGGCGCCGGACTACGAACCGGACACCGACTTTTGGGCCGAGTTATTCAAGATGCTGGATAGCCGAATAGCCAACTTCTTGGAACGACTGCTCGGCGACATGGCAAACGGCGAGACTCGCGAGGCTGTCAGCACGATTCTCGGATATTACTGGACCGGCCAAGCCGCCGAGCATAATGCAGTGGCGGTCCAAGGCTTCGAATCTGCCATTCAATTGGTGGAACGCGCGCAAAGCCTCTACGGGGAAGCCGGCGTAATCGCCGTTCGAGATCAGATTAAGGAAAAGTTGCTTGAATGCCTTCGTGAGGCGCGCCGTGCGAGGGACTTGATCGGCAAGGCCCGGCGGCTCGCGCCCAATGAATCGGAAATCTCTGAGCGATACGACACCTTCCGATCGAACTGCAGTACCATCGAATCGATTTGCCGACAGTTTGGCATTGTCTGACGGTGAGGCGCGAATTCCATGACCAAGATTCCACAGGAATGCGATCGGTACCGCCGAGAGACTCCTTACGACGTGTTAGGCGTCCCTCCGGATGCCACTCCAAAGGAAATCCGGAACCGATACACGTGTTTGACACGAGAGGTGCGAGAGAGCGGTCTGGACGTCGCAGAACGCAGCAAACGAGAAAAACGGCTGGAAGAAGCCTACAGCCAGCTCCGAATCGCGGCCAACCGGATCAAAGTCGACTTCTTCATTTTGGATCGCAGTTTGGGGCTGAAGCAATGTCAAGCCATTGCCGAGACGCTCAGTGAGCCCGACACAGAAGTGGCCGACATCATCAAACCGCGCCGGATTCGCGTCACCCACGATGCCCTGCTGGACTGCCTCGACCGACTGCGTCGTGAGCCGGAAAAGGTGATCGGACTGCATCCTCAACCGATCGAAATCGCGGAAACTGTTTCCTTGCCTCCGCCGCTGGCTGTTCAATTTGATTGCTGAGACGCGGCTCTTGGCGAGCTGCTCGGAAGAGAAGGATTTGTCATGAACGAGCAAACCGATCGGCCAGACCCGCGAGTGTTGCTTCAGTTTGAAACACCGCTCGATGCCGCTCCGAAACGCTGGCCTGCAGCCGAAGCTCAATGTCTGAAGTTCCCGGATCGGTACCGTCAAAAGTGCGTAGAGTTGAACGAGGCTCTGAAAGGATTGACGCAAGTCGAACGCGAGCGGGCTCAACTGTTTGATTTCGTCGTTCGTAATCTACTCGACATCGTCGATAACTGCGAAGAAGTTTTGAAGGAGACGATGCCTGTTCAGAACGGGCGGCCGCCGATGGAAGAGGCCCCCTCTATAGAAGCTTCTTCATCCCAAGACGCCCAGTTGTCGGCGCGTGGGACCGCCGACCGGCAGGTCCGGCCTCCCGAGATCTCACCGCCCGAAGCTCCGTTGCCCCAATGCGAAGCATGCGATTCGATGCTGTCCGCGAGGTTGAGCGAGGAGGCCCGAGCTGACGCGACCGACGAGGCGCAGGAATCGAAAGAAAGGCAGCCGACCGAACGCCCTGCCCCACCCCTGCCGCAGACGGAGCCTTGGGGGGTGACCGAGCGACGCCTCGGTCCTGACTCGCAGGATATGCAGGTCTGCGGTTTGGCCGGACTTCTCCGATCGGTGCTCTATCTTTTGGAAGAGATGGGGGTGCGGCGAATCGATCTTCTGGGCCGCACCTACGACGACGTGACTGTGGACGGACGGCCGATCGAGGACCCATTCGAAATCATTGAATCGACACAGACCGGCCGGGCCAGCACTCGGCGAGTGACGCGCGTGCTAGCGGACCTGTGGATCGACAGCGATGGCCGGGTTCTGCGCCGGGGAAAAGTGATTTGTTAGAGGTAACAGAAGCCTTGCGGCTTGAAACTTGCAACCACACAGAAAGGAAACGCCATGGCTGACATCGGCATCGATTTGGGCACCACGAATTCGGTTTTGGCTTTCTTGCGCGGTGGCCCAGAGGTCATCAGTATCAAGGGCAAGTCGACTTTGCCCAGCGTTGTCGCTTACGACGACGGCCAGTTCATTGTCGGCTCAGCGGCAAAGAGTCTGGCCGCGGCGATCGACGATGTCGTCGTCTCCCCCAAACGCGGTATGGGTACAGATCAGCAGTATTCAGTGGCCGGCAAGACCTACACGCCCGTAGACATCTCGGCCATGATCCTTGAAGAGATCAAGAAGCATGCAGAGGAGTACCTGGGTGAGCCGGTCCAGAATGCCATCATTACGATCCCGGCTCACTTCAATCACAAACAGGTCGAGGATACTCGCGAAGCGGCGGAACGGGCTGGTTTGAAAGTCGGCCAATTGCTGGCGGAGCCCGTAGCCGCGGCGGCCGCATACGGTTCCGGAAGCGACGAAGTGATCCTGGTTTTCGATATGGGCGGCGGTACGCTCGATTGCACCGTCATCGATATGTTCGACAACCAGATACTTGGCCTCTCCGGCGACAACTGGCTCGGCGGCGACGATTTTGACCAGCGCATCGTCGATCGAATGCTCAAGGAAATGGAAGCGGAGGGCGTCGACATTTCTGAGATCGCCAACGACAAGAAGTTTCGAATCAAGCTGAAACAGAAAGCGGAAATCTACAAGATCAACCTGAGCGACACGAGCCGGGCCCAGGTGGAATACGTGGGGAAGGTAGCCGGAGCAGCCTGTTACATCGACTTCAGCCTCACGCGCAACGAATACAACGAGCTGATCTCGGACCTTGTGGATCGAGCTTTGGAAAAGGCCGACGAGGCTGTCGAACGGGCGGAACTGAAAAAAAGCGACATTGATGTGATTTTGCTGGTGGGCGGATCGACCCTAACACCTTACGTTCAAGAGCGGTTGGAGGCCCATTTCGGTAAGCCGGCTTCGAAGCGAGTGGACCCGATGCTGGCCGTTGGGCTGGGGGCAGCCATCTGCACGCGAGACTTGGCCGTGGGTGCCGCCGAGCATGCCGTGCGACTTCGAAGCCGCGCAGAAATCTGGTCTGACTCGACGTACCCCTTGCGCGGACGAACGACCGGGGACTCGAAGATCGAAGTGACCGGCGGAGCCGAGCCGGTCGATGGCGCCGCCGACGAAAGTGGGCAGTTCTCGGTGGACGTGCCGCTGAAAGAGAACGCCGTTAACGACCTTACGGTCGTGGCTGTCAGTCCCGCAGGGGAAACCGCCAAAGCAGTTTATCGCATCCGCCACGACATTCAGGCCGAACAGGCCGAAGAACCAGAGGAAATCCCGCCGCCCAAGCCGACGTTGCCACGAAATATCTTGCTCGGTCTGATCGACCATCACATCGCCAAGATCATCGGGGCCGGCAGCAATCTGCCCACGTGTGGTGAGTCGGACCAGTTTTTTTGCGAACCGAACCCGTATCCGTTTAAGCTGCAAATTCCCGTCTACGAAGGACACGATCCCAATCACGAGATTCCCTTCGGCCCGTTCAACACCGCACTGGGGACGATGTACATCGACTGCCCTCCCACTCCTCAGCAAACCCAGCTCGTCCTCTCTTTTGAGGTCAACGAAAGCCGAGATATCACCATCCGGTGTTGGTTTA
>JAADHY010000069.1 GCA_013151585.1 Planctomycetota bacterium | reverse complement strand
GATCGTGGAACCTGAAACTTCTCCAGAACAGTTCGCGCTGCGAGTACTCGATCTGGCGCGGCAAAAGTTCCCGCTTGTCTCCAGCGAATTGGTCGAGGACTTCCATCTCCAGCTTGGCGAATCGCGCGTGAATCTCTATAGCCTTTATCGGTCGTATTTGGATGCGCCGGAGCACTTCGAGCGAATTACGCTGCGAATCCTCTCGACGGCCGTCCGCATCCAGGAACGGGGCGAGGATCAATTGGCTCCGCCTTGGGAAGAGGTCCGCTCCCGTCTCTTCCCGATGCTCTACCCGCAGCCCGAATCGGAGCAGTGGCTTTCGTATGTGGTGGGGGAGCCGTGGGTGGCCGACTTGCGGATACTGTTCGTGGTCGACGAAGGCGATACCTATTGGTACGTGCGGGAAGACCTTCGAGAACGTTGGGGCTTCTCGGTGGATCAGCTCAAGCAATTCGCGCTGGCCAACCTGGAAACCTATTTCGAAGAAAAGCAAGACGAGCTGGTCGTGACGGACTTGTCCGAAGGCCCGGCCATGGTTATGCCTCGCGAACCGGACGCTTACAATGCGACACGCGTCCTGAGCGAGTCCTTTCAAAGATTGCTGTTAAGGCTCCTGGGCCATCCGTGCTTGATCGGTGTTCCGAACCGCGACTTTTTTGTCGCCTTCCGAGCGGACGAGGAACTCCGGGAGCGAATCCACCAAAAGGTCGCCGAAGACCACCGCCGCATGGATCATCCTCTGACCGATCGGCTGCTTCTCTTGGGCCCGGACGGCGTTAGCGAGTTCTTCGGCTTCTCACCATAACAGGAACCAGAGCGGACCACCGGAAGCTTCAACGCTGGGGCGATTCGCCGTGAGCTCTGGGCCGACGTTGTCCGAACTCCGCTGGGCAGAAGAATCCAATGCCTACCGACTCTGAGACCAAACGCAACCAAGTCGTAGTTCTCGGGACGGGAACCAGTGTCGGCGTCCCGATGATCGGCTGCCATTGCGACGTGTGCACCTCGAACGATCCTCGTAATCGCCGCACGCGCACCGGCGTCGCCGTCCAAACTCCCGAAGGCGTGTTCCTGATCGACACGCCGCCTGAACTGCGGCTGCAACTGATCCGAGAGAAGATTGATTCGGTCGAAGCCGTCTTGTTCACTCACGGTCACGCGGACCACATTTTCGGACTGGACGACCTGCGGATCATCGGCATGCGGCGCGGGGCGCCCGTACCACTCTATTGCGAACCCGAAGTCGAAGCCCACATTCGCGCCACTTTCAGTTATGCCTTCCGTCCGCCCCGGAATCCGCATCCCGGAGCGGTTCCGCGTCTGACATTTCGCTCGATCAGTTTGGAACCCTTCTGCCTGCTCGGAGTCGCCGTGCGACCGATCCGGCTGTGGCATGGCCGGCTGCCTGTTCTCGGGTTCCGCATCAACGATGTCGCCTTTTGCACGGACGTTAGCCGGATTCCCGAGGAAAGCTGGCCGCTGCTCGAAGGCTTGGACGTGCTCATCATCGACGCTCTGCGCGAAAGGCCGCATCCGACCCACATGAGCCTGGCGGAAAGCCTGGAAGTCGTCGAGCGGGTGCGGCCGCGGCAGACCTACTTCACCCATCTTTCGCACTCCCTTGATCACGAAACCACCAACGCGCGCTTGCCGGATGGTGTTGAGCTGGCATACGATGGCCTGCGGATTCCGTGCTGATTCGGGATGATCGCCCTCTTGCGTCTTGGGACGGCTCGTGATGCGCGACTTCGAAACCGAAATGCTGGTGTACGTCCGCTTGGCTGAGCTGGCTGCGCGGAAAAGTCAGCCAATCGGCCGCGACCGGTTCCTGTTACTCGCGGGGGTGGCCGCCTGCCGGGCGGGTTGGCCAGAGGTGGCGGATCAGTGCCGGCGGCTTGTGCTGGAGCACAACCCCAAACACCTGGTCGGGCGTTACGCTTCGCTGGCGGACGCCGTACGCGACAATCAGGCCGAACCGTTTTTCAGACGCTTGGAGCGCTTTTGCCCTTTCGAACGGGCGGAGTACTTGCTCAGCGAACTGGGAATCCGCGTCCCTGACTTGCGTCTGGCCGACGAGACCGCGGGCGATGCGGCGGCGAGGATGCTCAGGTCTTGCGGTCCCCAGACGCGATGAGGCTCGATTTCCCCAAAAGCGACCCGCTTCAAACAAAAGGCGTCCGGAATGATCCAACGCTATGTCCGTGCGACGACCAACTGGCTGAAACGCGTCGTGACCCAACCGCGGCATGAACTGGACCGGTGGCAAAAGGCTGTCCGGTTCATGTACGAGCTGGGCCATTACGGCGCCCGGCAGCTTCGCAACGACCGCGCCCCGCAGATGGCTGCCGCTCTGGCCTTCCGAGCCCTTTTTGCTTTGTTCCCCGTTCTGGTCGTTGCGACGATCGTCGTCCGGGCGGTGATCGGCATCGACGAATTCGTGTCGCTGGTGGACGGTTATCTGGCGCAGGCCCATTTGCAAGACGTGAAGCTGGTGCTGCCTGCCGAAACCGGTGCCAGCGTCGTCTCGCTGCGACAGTGGCTGGAGAACCTGATCGGTCAGGCCGCGTCGATCAACTTGGCGGCGGTCGGTTGGATTGGTCTGGTGGTTGTGATTTATGCCGCCATCGGGTTGATGGTCACCATCGAAAATGCATTTAACTTGATCTATCGAGCTCCGGAAGGCCGGGCCTGGACTCGTCGCGTTCCGCTCTATTGGTTTGTGCTGACCGTCAGCCCGGTGGCGATGGGGGTCGCAGCCTACGTCAACGGTCGCTTCGAGGAGTGGATCGCGTCGGTCGAAGCCTGGCAGTGGGTGTTGGTTGCGGCACGATTTGTTTGGAGTACCGTTTGGAACTGGCTGGTTCTGTTCGCGATTTACACGTTGATTCCGAACACGCGCGTGGAGGCGCGGCCAGCCTTGATCGGTTCGTTCCTCTCGCTCGTCTTGTTGCACATCGGCATGCGCAGCCTCGGGGCGTATTTCCAAAACGCCTTTTCCTTCAGCCGGCTTTACGGTTCCTTGGGACTTATTCCTCTCTTCATGTTTTGGACCTATTTGATGTGGTTGGCCCTGTTGTTCGGTCTGGAAGTCAGCGCCACGCTGCAAATGTTGCGAGGACGGCGATTGGAAGAAATTGAGCCGCGGCGGCATCCGGTCGGGCTGATCGATCCAGCCGCGGTGATCGGAGTCATGCAAGCTGTTGCTCAGCGTTTCGCCGCCGGCGACGTGGTCACCGATCAGCAAATCGCCAAAGAAACCGGGCTGCCGCAACCGACCGTCGCTCGGATCGTCGATGAGCTGGTTTCCGAACGGCTCTTGCACCGTGTCGACTCACCCGATCGAGCTTTCTGCCTGTCGCGGCCTCCCGAGCGGATCGCCGCGGAAGAGCTGCTGCGAGTCGGCTTTGCGCTGGCCGATGAACAATACGGCCGCCGACCCTTCCGCCTACTCGATCGCTTCCGACGGGCTCAGCGACAAGCCGCGGCCGGCCTCAGCCTCGCTTCGCTGTTGGCTGAGACCGGAGCATCTTGAACGTCGTTCGCCGGCGAATGGCAACCGTAAAAGGCAACTCTGCCGTGTCTCGCAAGATGTCGCTCCGACCGATGTGTCCCTTGGAACGGGAATCGCAAAAGCGGTCTCAGCCCGGAGAATCGGGGCCCGTCTCACCTGTCGTGACACATTCGGCCCGGTGAAAACAAGTTGTGCCGGCAGCCGCAGTGCTCTTGCTTCACCACACGGGGTGGATTGACCAGCAGGCGGCCGGAAAGGCGTCTCCCAACGCGGGACAGTGCCGTGGTGGACTCTCTCCTTTTCCGCAGTTTCCGGTGACAACGCCCCCGGCTCGCTCTTGCTCCTCGTTGCGATTCGCGGCTTCGGCTCTCCTTGCCGCCTCAGAACGAGAGACGCATGAGCTCTTGACAGCCAGGAGGCTCCGGCTTGTCAGCGACGGCCGGAGATCGCGGCCAGATCAAAGAAGCTGGCTTCTGCGAGTCCGCGGTAGCGTTCCGGGTGACAGGTAAGGAGCAGTATCTGGAAACGCTCGGCTGCCTCGTCCAGAATGGTGGCGATTCGGGCCAGGCGAACGGTGTCTGTATAGGTGAAGACATCGTCAAGGACCAGCAACTGACGCTGGTCCGGAAAAGCGACTTCCGCCAGCGCCAACCGAACGGCGAAATAGACCTGCTCCCGCTCGCCGCCGGAAATCTGCTCGAGCGGGACGGACTGGCCGAACGCCCGCGGCGCAATCTCCTCAGGAAGCAGATCGTCGCCGAAACGGATGTCTTCAAACCGTCGGCCTGCAATCCGCTGAAGCGTTTGGGTGGCCCGTCGCCGGACCGGCTCGACCACCGCCTCCAGCACGCGCCCCTTTTCTTCCTGCAACACATCATGCAAGAGCCGGATCGCGTCGAGCTGAAGCTGCTGTTCGGCGATTTCCTTCTTGAGCCGGCCGATGGTTTCTTCCACTTGCGCCAGTTTGGAATAGGGTGCTTCGGCGGCCAACTCCTGAATGCGGCCTTCTTCCGTCTTGAGCTCGTCGCGCGCTCGGTCGGCTTCCTCCCGCACGGCCTGCAATTGCTTCTCTAATTGTCGGACGACGACCGACGGGTCACCCTCAAACGGTTCCAATTGTTTTTCGACGTCTTGCAGTCGGCCCTTGGCTGCGTCGCGGTCCATGGCGAGTTCGTTGAGCCGTTCGGCCCGTTCGGCATCCGTCCGTCCGTCGTCGCAATGGGACTGGAGCTGTGCGGTTGTCTCGTCAAACTTGTTTCGAGCATTCTTCAGGTCGGCCTCGTGCCGGATCATTTTCTCCCGCTCCGAGTCGACGGCTTTTCGAGCCAGCTCGAGTTCGTGTTCGGCCGTCTTGATCTCATCACTGACTTCGCGTTCGAGTCGCTCAGCCACGTCAGACAAGGCCTCTGGATCAGGCGATGTTTCCGCCCATTCGGGGAATTCTTTCAGAATTTCGTGAACCACGCGGTCAGCCCGCGTGCGTTCCTGGCGAATTGTGTCGGCGTCGCGACCGGCGAGCAAGGTTTCGATCTTGCTGTTGATCTGATCGATTTGGCGGTCGAGGTCGTCCGCGCGGCGGTGTAGGGCTTCCAATTGGGCAATGTCCTGCGTGCCGTAGCCCGCGGTGAGATTCTCCAGTTCCTCACACGCTCGCTGCCATTTCTTTCGAAGCTTCTCCACGTCCTTGGTGGGGCCGGTAGCTTCGAAACGCCCGACCCCCGGGAGCCGGAACGCGACGTCCGGCGCGCCTTTGATCGTCACCGGCTCGCCCGGAGCGAGCGTCCGTCGGCCCGGCTCTTCGGCGACGAGGACGTCGACGTCGGCCGTTCCTTCCGGTTCGATGCGAACGGTGATCACGGCCGCATCGAGTTGCAGCCGCGCATCGTCTCTGGTTCGGGCGGTCTTCTGGATCTTCTTGAGCGTTTCGGCATCGGGAGCGACGATCTGCTGACGCTGCTCGCGCAGCCGGGCCAGTTCTCGTTCAGCTTCTTCGATTTTGTCCAAAAGCTGGCCGAGTTCCTGCACTTCTCGCCTGCTCTGAATGAAGCGGCCGGCCGAATCCGCTTTCTTCTGCGCCGTCTGGGCCTCTTTCCGGCGCGTGCGAGCGTCTGCGACCGCTTTCTTTGCCTGCTTTTCTCGCTCCTCGGCTTGCTCGAGCTGCTCGCGCAGCACCGGTTCGTTCTCTTCCAACTTTCGGATTTTCTGGCGGACTTCGTCTAGCACGTTGCGCAGCTCGTCGATCTGGGCGATGCGAGCCTTTAGAGCGTTGTAACTCTCGACGGCCGCACGAACTTCTTGCTCGTGCAACTCCTTTTTCGCTAGCAGCTCCTTGTACTTCTGGGCTTGCTGTCGAGTTTTCTCCAATTCCGTGAGCAACTCGTCCTCGTCGCGTTTCGATTGTTCTGCTTGGCGGCGCAAGTCCTCGATTCGGCGGCTGACCTGTTCGAACTGCTCAAGTCGCTCGAGCAAGCGCCGCCGCTCGTCTTCGGCTTGTTCTTTCCGCAAGCCGACAACGGGGGGCGCGGAGGCTCCCCCGCGCGGTTTTCCCCGAGATGTGAAAGAACGCGAATACTCGGCGGTGATGCGTTTCTCCAGCGCATCAGCCCCTGGACCGGAGAGCTGAGCCCCCAACGACTCGCGGATCGCCGCCTGGGTCCCCGAAGAGAGCTGGGCGATCTGCAAATGGCCTTGCGCGGCCCAAAGAATTTGGGCCAGCCCCCAGTGTCGTTCGTCGGTCAAGCCGCGTCCTGGGACGTCGGCCGAGAGAATCTGTCGCGCCTGCTCATCGGCGGCTCGGCCCTCCGCCAGCGGCACGAATTGGTCGCCTTCCTTGCGGCTCAGCAGCGCTTTGGGCGAATCGAGAAACTGCTTCTCGATCCGATAGGCCGTTCCGTCGTGCTCGAACTCGATCGTCACTTTCGGCGCCAGTTGTCGGCCCCAGGGCCGCAGCGTTCTGATCG
Organism: Planctomycetota bacterium; assembly: GCA_013151585.1. GTDB lineage: Bacteria > Planctomycetota > Planctomycetia > Planctomycetales > Planctomycetaceae > JAADHY01. Next base: position 3,602 of record JAADHY010000069.1, on the reverse strand, counting down.
CCTCGCCCGAGACGTTGTGATTATCGAACAGACCACGCACCAGAGCCATCATCAGCGTAGACTTGCCAACGCCGTTCGGCCCATGGAGGACATTCAGTCCGTCGCCGAAGGGCCCAACCGAAAGCGGTTGGACGAAGCACCGCCAGTTCTCCAAATCCAATCTGCGCAGAATCACGACTGCTCCTCCGAGTTCAAACGATACAGTTCTAGCAATGCTCGTGCGGCGACCTGGGAAGTCGCGGAGGCAGGACGGTCGGTCCCTGAATCCGCCCCAGCCAGTTCCTTCAACCGTTCCGCGACCCGTCGCATCAGGCCGGGCGGGAGATCGGCGATCCAAGCGTCGTCGTCCGGCGCCGGCAGCAACTGCGAAACGTCCACGCGTCCGTACAAGAAGCGAGCTCCCACAATGTCTTCGATCTGAGCGAGCTCCGAACGGCCGGCCGCCTGCAGCACGCCGGTCAAACGCAAGTCCAGAAGCGTTGCGTCCGGAGCGGAAACGGCTTCGACCTCGCCACGTAATCGCCCCAGGTCCTCGGCCGATCGGACCGTCTTCCAGGACCTGCCAGGTCAGCCCGCCAGTACGGATCGGAGTCAGCTTGGGGGGCGAGCCCCGGCCGGAAAGCTCGACCAACAACACGTTGCCGCTGTCTCGTTCGCCGAACCGAGTCGTCTCGTGTGTTCCCGAGTAAGCCAGCCGGACCGCCTCGTCGGGGGACGGAATCAGTGTCGTCGAGTGCCAGTGCCCGAGGGCCAGATAATCCAGACCGCTCCGATCCGCCGCGTCCCGAGGAATCGGGTAATCAAGATCGTCTGCGATTCCTTCGACGGAGCCATGGGCCAAACCAATGGCGATGCAATCGGCGTCGCTGGCGTCGATCCAGCGCGTCGGGTCTCTTCGGGAATACTTCTCGCTGAGAGGACACGGGAAAAGCACGACGGAGTCCGTCGACACCGGCTCCGCTTTGGTTAGCACATGCAAGTTGGTGTGCCTTTGCCAGGCGGGATGATCCCACATCGAGCCAGGCACGAACGGATCATGGTTCCCGGGAATGATGTAAACCGGCCCGTCAAACTCGGCCAGAATGTCGGCGACCTTTTGAACGAGCACCCGATCGACGCCGTTGTCTTAAAAGTGTCGCCAGCCACGACGATGAACTCGGCGCTGTGCTCCCGGCCGACCTGTACGACTCGTCGAGCCGCGTTCAGCCGCTCGTCACGCACGCGCTCGGCCTTCTCACCCACATGAGCGGCCTTCATGCCGATTTGCCAGTCGGCTGTGTGAAGGAATCGCACCATTGCTTTCGGCTCCCCGAAAAGCTGAGACCATTGATCCCAGATTGGCTAATTTGTCTCAAAAATCCCGGGCCTTGGTTCGATGGCCCTCGTTTTTGCCGTCTCTCCTGTCTCCGTTTTATCGCCCGACTCGCCGCTTGATCTGGCGTAACCATTCGCCGGTCGAGCCCCAGCGCGGGACGCGGCCGATATGCCAGTATCGGCACTCCGGTAATTGACGTCAGACGTTCCGCGAAGACCGGCAGCCAAAGTCAGCTTTTTGCCGTGAAAGCCTCCGCGTTTCGCCGAGTGACGCGGGCCGCAGAGCTGCGAGCACGCTGGAAGTCTCCAGGAGCATCAAAACACTTCCGATGCTACAGTCTATACGCGGAAGCCTGTCGCGATATGACGACAAAAAAGCTACTCTGTCAAGTCCGGAGGTCGAGCCACAGTCAGGGAGTGTGCGGAACTGTTTGCGGCTGGATCACAATCCTGTGGTGGAATGTCAGAACGGTCGCATCTTTCCCGGTGCCACGAGCTCCGAAGTCGTGGCAGGTCAAGCTGGCCCAGGGGCAATTCGTCGACGAACGCTCTCCACTGGGAGGAATTGTATGACGAACGGCTTACTCGCAGGACTGTCTCTGTTGCCGATTGCGGCGGTCGGATATTTCTTGGTGATTCGGCGCTGGCCGGCGAGCCGGGCGATGCCGATCTCCTACGCCGTGGCGGCGGGGCTGGCGCTTTTCGTCTGGCAAGTGCCGTTTCCTCAGGTGGCTGCCGCGACAGCGAAAGGTGTTGTGATTGCGGTGGAGCTGCTCTACATCGTTTTCGGGGCGATTCTGTTGTTGAACACGCTGGAGGAAAGCGGAGCACTGTCGAAAATCCGCCGCAGCTTCCGGGACATCAGTCCTGATCGGCGGGTCCAGGTCATCATTATTGCTTGGTTGTTCGGCTCGTTCATCGAAGGGGCGGCTGGTTTCGGAACGCCTGCCGCTGTTGCCGTTCCGCTTTTGGTGGGGCTGGGCTTCCCGGCGATGGCGGCCGTCGTAGCGGGTATGATCATTCAAAGCACGCCGGTCTCGTTTGGCGCCGCCGGCACGCCGATCTTGATTGGCGTGGCGACTGGTCTGAGCGGCCACGAGGCAGTCGAACAGTACGCTGCTGGTCTGGGCTATACGGGCGAGGCTGGCTGGCTGAGCTTTCTGCATATGATCGGGCTGAAAGTGGCGCTGCTGCACGCAGTGGCTGGGACGCTCATCCCGCTTTTTGTCGTGGCGATGATGACGCGCTTCTTCGGCAAAGAACGATCATTTCGTGAGGGATTGCGGATTTGGAGGTTCGCCGTCTTCGCCGCTTTGGCGATGACGCTACCCTACCTGACCGCCGCTTACCTGCTGGGACCGGCTTTCCCGTCATTGGTGGGCGGTCTGGTTGGCTTGGTGGTCGTGGTGACGGCGGCGAAACGCCGATGGCTGTTGCCGGCGGAGACCTGGGACTTCGACAGATCGGATCGCTGGCCGGCCGAATGGACCGGCACGCTGCAAGTGCGCTCTGTCGATCATCCCGGCCGCGACTTTTCGCTGCTGAGCGCCTGGTCGCCTTATCTGATGGTGGCCATTTTATTAGTACTGACTCGTGTGCCCTCGCTGCCGCTGAAAGCCTGGCTGATGGCATGCGTGGTTCCGGTGCGAGACATCTTCGGGACGAGCATCAGCCGCGACGTTCGGCCCCTTTTCTTGCCAGGGAGCGTGTTCGTCTTCGTCGCGGTGGCGGCAACGGCTCTGCACCGGCTGAGCCTTGCGGAAGTAACTCGCGCATGGAAACAGTCCGGACGGACGATTCTGGCCGCGTCGGTGGCTTTGATTTTCACCGTGCCGATGGTTCAGGTTTTCATCAACAGTGCTGGAGGCCGTTTGGGTTACGAGGCCATGCCGGTCGCTCTGGCCGAGGGTGTAGCCGAACTGGCCGGAAGCGCCTGGCCGCTCTTCTCACCTCTTCTCGGCGGATTGGGGGCAGCCGTCGCCGGCAGCAACACGGTCAGCAACATGATGTTTTCGCTTTTCCAATTCAACGTGGGACAGCGGATCGGCGCGGACCCCACCTGGATCGTCGCGCTGCAGGCGGTGGGCGGAGCAGCGGGCAATACGATCTGCGTTCACAACGTTGTGGCCGCCTCGGCCGTCGTCGGCCTGCTCGGACAAGAAGGGGCCGTCATTCGCAAGACACTGATCGTGTTCCTCTACTACGCCTTGCTGCCGGGCGCGATCGGCTATGCCATCGTTTCCAGCGGGCTCGGCGGCTGAGAGATTGCGCGTCGTCTTGAAGACAGT
>JAADHY010000347.1 GCA_013151585.1 Planctomycetota bacterium | reverse complement strand
AACGACGTCAGCACCTTTCCCGACTATCCAGCGGAGATCCGAGCCCCGGCCGGCACGCTGGCTGGGGTGAGTGGTTTTCAGTTGTGCTTCTCAGATCACGACATCTACACCCCCGGGGATGAAGTCGACACCCTAGTGGCGATGAACCCGGCGGCCCTGAAGGTCAATCTGCGTGATTTGAAGCCTGGCGGCACGCTGATCGTCAACGAAGACGCCTTCGACCGGAGCAATCTGGAAAAAGCTCACTACGACAAGAATCCTCTGGAGGACCCGGAAGCCTTGGCGCCCTATCGGGTGTACAAGGTTCCGATGACTCGTTTGACTCGCGACGCCGTGGAAGGATTGGGACTGTCGCAGCGCGAGGCGGACCGTTGCAAGAACTTCTTCGCTCTGGGCTTGGTCTACTGGCTCTACGATCGAGATCCACGGCCGACGGAAGAATGGGTCAAAGAAAAATTTGCGAAGAACCCTCAGATCGCCGAGGCGAATCTGCGAGCGCTGCGGGCCGGCCGCAACTACGCTCAGTCGACCGAAACCTTCACGGTTCACTATCAAGTCGCTCCCGCTCGGTTGGCTCCGGGCCGATACCGGCAGTTGACCGGCAACGAAGCGACGGCGTACGGATTGGCGACCGTTGCCAAGCTTTCCGGCAAAGGGCTGTTCTTCGCCGGATATCCGATCACGCCGGCCAGCGACATCTTGCACGTGTTAGCTCGGTTGAAGAACTATGGAGTGCGGACTTTTCAGGCGGAAGACGAGATCGCTGCAATGGCGGCTGTGGTGGGAGCGGCCTTTGCGGGCGAGCTGGCGGCGACGGCCACAAGCGGTCCCGGGCTGTGCCTGAAAGCCGAAGCGATCGGGCTGGGCGTCATGGCCGAACTGCCCATGCTCATCATCGACGTCCAGCGCGGCGGGCCCAGTACGGGACTCCCGACGAAGACCGAACAGTCCGATCTGTTCATGGCCCTTTTCGGCCGTCACGGAGACTGCCCGGTTCCGGTTCTGGCCGCAGCTTCGCCAGCCGACTGCTTTGACATGGTGCAAGAGGGTATGCGGATCGCTGTCGAGTTCATGGTGCCAGTGATTTTGCTGACGGACGGCTACATCGGGAACGGGGCTGAACCGTGGCGAATTCCTGAGCCGTCGGAGCTGAAGCCGCTCAAGGTGGAACATCCCACCGAGCCCAATTCCGATAACGGTTTCTTGCCGTACAAGCGGGACGAGCGGCTGGTTCGGCCGTGGGTCAAACTCGGAACGCCGGGGCTCGAACATCGAATCGGCGGCCTGGAAAAGTCCGACGTCTTCGGCACCGTCGACTATTCGCCGGAGAACCACCATCACATGACGATGGTGCGAACGCAAAAGGTTCAAAACGTGGTTGAGACGATTCCCGAGCAGGAAGTGCTCGGGCCCGATTCCGGCCGATTGCTGGTCTTGAGTTGGGGAGGAACTTACGGATCGGTCCGCGAGGCGGTCGAACGATGCCAGCGGGCGGGGAAATCCGTCGCTCATGCTCACCTGCGGTATCTGAACCCCTTCCCGAAAAATCTGGGCGACATCCTGCAGCGGTACGACAACGTTTTGATCCCCGAGCTGAACACAGGACAGTTGCGGTACGTGATCCGGGCAACGTATTTGATCGAGCCTCACGGCTTGAACAAGATTCAGGGCAAGCCGTTCCGAGTCCACGAGATCGTTGAAAAGATCGACGCGGTATTGGAAAACGAAAACCATGACGACTGAAGCCACCGAAATGCCTGTTTTGACAGCCAAGGATTTCGCGAGTGACCAGGAAGTCCGCTGGTGCCCGCGGTGTGGTGACTATTCGATCCTGGCTCAAGTCCGAAAAGTACTGCCGACGTTGGGCATCCCTCGGGAGAAGTTCGTCTTCGTTTCGGGAATCGGCTGTTCCAGCCGCTTTCCCTATTACATGAACACGTACGGTTTCCACGGGATCCATGGACGGGCGCCTGCCATCGCCTCGGGCATCAAAATCTCTCGGCCCGACTTGCACGTGTGGGTCATGACCGGCGACGGTGACGCGCTTTCGATCGGCGGTAACCACTTGATCCACACAATCCGTCGCAACATCGATCTGACGATTGTCCTCTTCAACAATCAGATTTACGGCCTGACGAAGGGGCAGCTTTCGCCCACCAGCCCGCTGGGCAAGCGGACGCGGACGTCGCCGTATGGTTCGATCGATAATCCCTTCTGCGCGCTGTCGGTGGTGATCGGGTCCGGTGCGACTTTTGCCGCCCGGGCCGTCGACGTCGACATCAAACATTTGGCGATGGTTCTGGAACGAGCGGCTCGTCACCGAGGCACGTCGTTTGTCGAGGTCTATCAAGACTGCAATGTGTTCAACACCGGGGCTTACAGCTACGCGACTTCGCGCGCGGAGAAAGCGGAGCACGTGGTCTATCTGGAACACGGCAAGCCGCTGGTTTTCGGCAAGGACCGCGACAAGGGCATCCGTTTGGACGCGGCGGGCCGTCCGGAAGTAGTGCAACTGGGTGATGGCATCACGGAAGACGACCTGCTGGTTCATGACGAAAAAGCCCCCACACCAAGCTTGGCCTTCCTGCTAGCTCAAATGCGGTATCCGGAATTCCCGGAACCGCTCGGCGTGTTCCGCTGTGTCGAGCGTCCGACGTACGAGCAGGCGTTGGAGGATCAAATGAAGCAGGTGGTGGAGTCGGAAGGTGAAGGCGACCTCGAAAAACTCTACACCAGCGGCGACACTTGGACCGTGAGCTGATCAGGAGGAAACGGGATGAAGTGCCCGGACTGCGGCTTCGAGAATATCCCCGGCGCAGACGTCTGTGAATCGTGCGGCCAATCGCTCGTGCGAGCGCAAGTCAGCGAAGGCAAAGTTTCGAATTCGATCTGCGAACATTCAGTCGAAGTGCTCCATCCACGCTTGCCGGTAAGCGTCGCGCCCACCGATTCCGTGCGACACGCGATCCGGAGGATGGCAGAACATAATGTCGGAGCGGTGCTCGTTTTGGAAGAGCAAAAGCCGGTCGGCATCTTCACCGAGCGGGATGTCCTGGTCAAGATTGGGGACGATCTGGAAGGCCCTGTCTCGCGCTACATGACCCCCAACCCGCAAACGCTTTCTCAAAACGATTCCGTGGCGTATGCTCTGCACGAAATGGACGTCGGCGGGTACCGGCACTTGCCCATCGTGGACGAATCGGGAAACGCTACGGGAATGGTCTCTGTCCGCGACGTGCTGCACTACCTGTGCCACCTGTTGAACGAGACGAAAGCGCATGGGGCTTGAGTCCGTCGATGTGCTGCTCATCGGCGCCGCGGACCGGCTTGAGATGCGGCCTGTTCGCGACGCTCTGTTTCAGCAGATACGAGTGCGCCGTCTGCACCACTCAAGAGACATCCCGTCCGCCCTCGAAACAGTTGCCTCCGAAAGCTGGTATCCGCATCTGGTTGTTGTTTGTCAAAGCTGGCCCGATGAGTTTCTCCGTCACGACGTGCAGCGGCTGATCGGCACGCTCGCGACTTCGCGGTTGGTTTGCTGCTACGGAGCCTGGTGCGAGTCGGATGGACGAAACCGGTCGATCTGGCCAATCGCAGTGCGCGTCCCGGTTGTCGCCGCGAAGCAACGGATTCAGCGGGAGCTCGAAGTGCTGCGTGGGGCGCGGCTGGCTCTCCCCATCACCGCTTCGCGAGACGAAACGTTTGGGTTTCACGCCGAGCCGCTCGGCAATCGCAACGAAATCTGGGAGAGGGAGGGAGCCCGCGCCGCCCAACGAGCTCAACCGGATCTGCCGACGAGGATCGAGGTGGTTTCCCCGGACAAAGCCTTTCGCCACTGGATCGTGGACTTGCTGCGCCTTGTTGTGAGCCACGGGGTTGTTGCAGCCGCCGCGCGATGCGCGGCCGAGCCAACGGAAGAACCGACGACGATGGCCGTCTGGGACCTCGACCCGTGGGGAGCTCGAATCCAGGAACGGCTGAAATGCTTCCGCCGTCGCCAGCCTGACGTTCCGGTTATCGGTTTGATGGCAATGCCTTTGCCCGAGGACCGTCAGCGTGTCTTGCCGTACGGTGTCGTGTCGCTCGTCTCGAAGCAGGCCGCAACGGACGAACTGCCGATGGCCGTCCACACGCTCTTTCTTTCTTGTTCCTCGGACAGCAGCCTCGAAGCAAGCTCTCCATGACCGAGGAGAAGCCGCATGGCCAACGCGAGCGACGAGTTTGCTTTGATTGAGTGGCTCCGTGCTCAGATGGCGGAGCGTCGGACAGACCGCGTGCTGTTGGGGATCGGCGACGATGCAGCCGTCGTTCGGACCTCAGAAATCGGCGAGACCTTGATCGCGACGGACGTGCTGCTAGAGGGCGTTCACTTTTCCCTGCCGGACGCTACGGCGCGGGACGTCGGTCACAAGGCACTGGCCGTGAATCTGAGCGATCTGGCGGCCATGGCCGCTCGGCCGACGGCGGCAGTACTCGGCGCCGTTTTTCGACGGGAGCTTGGGGAGCCATTTGCGCGTGAGTTGCTGCAAGCAGCGGCGGACTTAGCCGACCGGTTCGCGGTTGAACTGGTCGGCGGCGACACGTGCATCTGGGACGGCCCGACAATGGTCTGCGTCACCTTGATGGGCGAACCGACCGGTCGGGGGGTCGTCCGCCGCAGCGGAGCCAAACCGGGTGACTCGATTTTGGTGACAGGCGAGCTCGGCGGGAGTTTGGCCGGCAAGCACCTGCGCTTCCAGCCGCGGGTCGAAGAGGCCATCGCCTTGCACGCGGCCGCCCAACTCCACGCCATGATCGACGTCAGCGACGGACTGGCCGCCGACCTGAACCACATCCTTCGAGAAAGCCGCGTCGGAGCCGTTTTGGACGCCGAAAGAATCCCGACCAGCGACGCGGCGCACCGGGCCCGGGACGGGCGCTCGCCGCTCGAACACGCCCTCGGCGACGGCGAAGATTTTGAACTGCTTTTTACCCTCGCTCCGGAAGATGCCCAGCATCTGCTCGCTCATCCGCCTTGTGACGTTCCGCTGACGTGTATCGGCCAGATCGTCTCCGGTTCCGGCTGCCAACTCCGTCATCCCGACGGCAGCCTTCAACCGCTCGCACCGTCCGGTTGGCGGCATCGGTTCTGAGACTTCGACGATGCGGCACAGGGCTCTCGGAAGCCGTGCGCCGTTTTTCTGCTTGTCCGATCCGAGGAAGGCGAGACGGCGCCGGCTGAGCCATTCAGCGAGGAGATAGAGCGCAACTTTGACGCAGCGGCAGTTTCGCCCGCCCGTTACGATCGCAATGCTGGTCTTATCAATGGTTGAAACACTCATACTCACTCACAGACTCACTCAAATGGTGAGGCCACGAAATGAGGTTCTTCCGGAAGCTTTGGAGGTTCGCCTGAAGCAGTGGCCTGTCGTGTGGGCTTGTCGCGTCACGCCTCAGACCAAGGAACGGTCGCCGGTCGCCCCGTCCATTCCTTTGCCCCGCCCGACCGGTGCTGAAACGTTGCATGACCGGCCTGCGAGCCATCCCGCTACCTCTCCGGTGGCGCAACTCTCACTCCGAAGCAATGCAAAAGTCCAGACCAATTCTTGTTCGCCCCAATTCCCAACTTTACCTCACCCAACCTTCAAAACCAGTCGCGAGACCGGTTACACTCTTGGGAGTGCAGTGCTCTTACGTCGCTTGGGGTTACGAAGCGGCAGCGACGGGGCGCGGTCCCAAGCAGAGCCGCAACCTGCGCAGCGGCTGGCTGACTTCCGAGGCGTCCGTGCTGCGCGAAAACGGACATTGCGTTTCCGCTGACAAGGGGTCTCAACGCCAAGAAGTGAGGTTTCGGTTGAAAGGGCAAGCGCGGAGACGCTAAGGCGTCGCTCCGTGTCGCAAAGGAGATTCGCATCATGGCAAAACGGCTTCAGCACACGCGTCGTTGGTTTTTGAAGCAGTGTGCGGCGACCGGTGTCGGACTGGCCGCCCCGTGGTTTGTCCCTTCCCACGTGTTCTCATCGGACGAACGTCCCGGTGCGAATGACCGGATCGGCGTCGGCTACATCGGAGTCGGCCGACGCGCAACAGTTGATGGGGCTGCCGAAGGAGGCTCAGATCGTGGCCGTCAGCGATGTCTATCGCGATCGGGCCAAGTCGGTGGCGGCCAAACGAAACTGTCGCGCCTACACCGACTATCGCAAGATGCTGGAAGCGACCGACGTCGATGCCGTCATCGTCGCGACCCCCGACCACTGGCACACGCTACCGTGCATCCACGCTTGCCAAGCGGGCAAAGACATCTATTGCGAAAAGCCGTTGACGCTGACGATCCACGAGGGCCGATTGCTGGTTCAAGCGGTGCGCAAATACGGCCGCGTGCTGCAGACGGGCAGCCAGCAGCGTTCGATGGCGGCCAACCGGCGCGGCTGCGAACTCGTGCGAAACGGCCGGATCGGCCGTGTTCACACCGTGATCGGCTACAACTACCCGAGTCCCTGGAATTGTGCGTTGCCGGGGCAACCCGTGCCGCGAGGCTTGGATTGGGACATGTGGTGCGGCCAGACCGAGGTGGTTCCGTATCACAAGGATATTTACACGCCCCGAGCCAATCCCGGTTGGATTTCCTTCCGCCCTTGGTCGGGCGGCGAGATGACCGGCTGGGGAGCTCATGGCCTTGACCAGATTCAATGGGCACTCGGCACCGAGCTGACGGGCCCGGTCGAGATATGGACGGAAGACGGCCCCTTCAATCCGCCGACTTACACGGAACCTGGGCCGATTTCCCGAGGCAACAAAATCTGTTCGCGACCGCTCGTTCGTTTCCGCTACGCCAATGGCATCGTTTTGAAGCTGGAAGACACGGCGCCTCGCGGTGGGGCGGTTTTTTTGGGTGAGAAGGGCAAAATCACCATCACACGCGGCAAGTACACGATCGAGCCGAAAGAGCTGGACCAGGAGCCTTTCAAGGATGGTGACGTGCGGCTTTACGTCAGCAACAACCATATGCAGAACTGGATCGATTGCATCAAGACGCGGAGCAAGCCGGTGGCGGATGTCGAAATCGGGCATCGCTCGGCCACACTTTGCCATCTGGGCAATATCGCTCGCTGGCTGAACCGTCCGCTGCGTTGGGATCCGGTGAAGGAGATATTCCCCGGTGACGACGAAGCCAATGCTCTGCTTCAACGGCCCCAGCGCAAGCCGTATGCATTACCCGAGGAGGTCTAAATGCGAATCACCCGGCGACAGTTCGTGATTGGAACAACCGCGACAGCGATGCTGGGGGCTGGCGTCTCAGGCCGGCCATCAGCCGGAGAAAAGGAGCGGAAGGTGAGGATCGAGCGGATTGACGTTTTCCCGGTGCGCTATCCGTTGACGGGATATTTCAAGTTTTTCGCCGGGCCGCGCGGAGCGATGGGGCGGGCGGCGGTCATCGTCAAAATGATGGCTGACGACGGCACCGTCGGCTGGGGACAAAGCGTGCCCATCGCTCGCTGGGCCTACGAAACCTTGGAAACCGCGACCATCGTGATCAAGGATTATTTCGGCCCGGCCCTGATCGGCCGTGATCCGTTGGATCTGGAGGGAGCTCAGGCCGCCTTGGACCACGCCCTGGCTCCGGCTTTCACGACCGGAATGCCGATCGCCCGAGCGGGCCTCGACTTGGCCCTGCACGACCTTGCCGGCAAGCTGCGCGGTCAGTCGGCGGCGGAGTTTTGGGGGCGCAAACCCGACGGGCCGATCACGCTCAGTTGGACCGTCAACCCGCGCGCGCTGAGCGATGCCGAAAAGCTGATCGAGGAAGGCTGGCAGCGCGGTTATCGCCATTTCAACATCAAAGTCGCTCCCGATCCGAAGACGGACGTTGAGCTGGCTCGGATCGTGCGCCGCCGCGTGCCGGACGGGTTTCTTTGGGCGGACGCCAACGGAGGCTACGATGTGGAAACCGCCCTTGCGGTCGCTCCGAAGCTGGCCGATGCGGGCGTCAACGTGCTGGAGGCTCCTTTGCGGCCCAACCGCATCAGCGGTTATCAAAAGCTGAAGAAGCAGGGAGCCCTGCCCATCCTGATGGACGAGGGGGTGATCTCGCCGGTTGAGCTGGAAGAGTTCATCCGACTGGAGATGATTGATGGCGTCGCGATGAAGCCGTCGCGATGCGGCGGGCTCGAGTCGGCGCGGCGGCAGATCGAGCTGATCGAACAAGCCGGGCTGATGTGGCTCGGCAGCGGCCTGACCGATCCGGACATTTCGCTGGCTGCCTCGCTGGTCCTGTACGGAGCTTACGGACTGAAGAAGCCGGCGGCCTTGAACGGCCCGCAGTTTCTGACCGCCGACGTGCTCGCTCAGCCGCTGAAAATTCGCGATGGCCTGGCCGACGTGCCTCGCCGCCCGGGGCTTGGCATCGAGGTCGACGAAGATAAGGTCCGCGAGCTGGTCAAGCGGACGCCGATTCACTGGCCGTCTTGAGCTGTCATGGCTCGTGCCACCTCACGTTCGGGAGGACCC
>JAADHY010000563.1 GCA_013151585.1 Planctomycetota bacterium | reverse complement strand
TCCCACGCTCCCCGCCGATTCCGTTCAGCGAGCGTTCGAGTTGCTGCACACTCACGAGTGTGTGCTAGCGCTCTGTCACGGCAGAAAGTTAGGATTGCGTTGCATTGTGGTGCGGCCGTCCCGGCCGCCGGTTGCAGGCGAGACGCCTGCACCACAACCCCGCGCGATCCCACTTTTTCGTTTTGACAAAGCACTAGAAATGTATCTGCCCATTTGCACGATCGCGGCCACACAGTCGCCTGCGAGCGCTGGCACAAACTGGGTCGAATTCTTCTCGAACATCTTCTTGCCCCGCTCGCCGCCAAACGAGTACATCTGGCCTTGGCGGCGGATAGGATCGGCTTCCCCTCTGAGCTCGCCTTGATTGCGTTTAACCCGACGGTTAGGCGGCCGGCGGTCACGACCGCGAGGAGGATGAGTTTTGAAAAGCTGGGGATCGATAGGAACTCCCGGCGAGAGTTACCCGTATGACGGCCGCCACTCCAACGCAGCGACTCGAATGTGTCAAAGGAGTCGACGAAAAATGGTTACACCATTCTTCAGCAAGCGGCCTTAGGTGCGAGCGATCTCGGCTTGGCGAAGTCGCTTGAGGTCATCCGTCAAACGCTTATGCGTCTTCTCAGGCCTCGTCCTAAAGGGGCAAGATCACGTCCGGCGGTAGTGTGCTGTGGGAACGGATTTGTCCCGCCGTACGCGTGACCGACTTTTGGAGATTCGCCGTGAGCGCTGGAAATCGAATGCGGGCTCCGCTTATCCTATGGACCTGCCGTGTGCCTCCTCGCACGCAAAAACCTTCCGTTCACCTCGTCCTGCCTGGTCAAAGCAACAGAACCCGGGACCTTCCTCAAAGGACAAAGCCATGTGGCCTAACAGACTAAAGGGGCTCCGCACCGAAGTGACTCGGAAAGGTCGGCATCTTGTGAAAGTCGGTCTGTCCGTCTGCTTAACGGTGTGGCTTGGCGCTGCCGTCGCGTCGGAAATCGCGGCTGCGGCCGACTGGCCAACCTACCGAGCAGATGCTGCGCGTAGTGGCTATACGGCCGAGGCGCTGCCCAATCGGTTGCGGCTCCGGTGGGCTTTTCGCTGCCCGCATCCGCCGCGGCCCGCCTGGCCGACGCTCCGGCGGATCGAATTCGATTGGACTTACCAGCCGATCGTGGTCGGTGACGCGGTCCTTTTCGGCACGTCCACGAACGATTGCCTTTATGCCGTCGACGCCGACACGGGCCGAGTGCGCTGGCAGTTTCACGCCGACGGCCCCATCCGGTTCGCTCCGGCCGCCTGGCGAGATCGCGTCTTCTTGGCCAGCGACGATGGCTGGCTCTACGCGCTGCGTCTGGCTGACGGCAAACTGCTTTGGAAACATCGCGGCGGCCCGACGGACGCGTGGGTGCTAGGCAACGAGCGGCTGGTCTCGCACTGGCCGGCTCGGGGCGGGCCGGTCGTCTTCCAGAACACAGTGTACTACGCCGCGGGCCTCTGGCCGAGCGATGGTGTCTACTTGCACTCACTGGATGCCGAGACCGGCAAGGTCCTGTGGACCAACGGCGATGCCGGCTCGATCGTCATGCCGCAGCCGCACGGTGGCGCGGAAGCGGCCAGCGGCGTTTCGCCTCAAGGCTATCTGTTGGCGACGGACGATTGGCTCTTGGTGCCCAATGGCCGGGCGGTCCCGGCGGCGTTCCATCGAAAGGACGGGACGTTTGCCTATTTCCACCTACAAAAAAACGGCCAGCGAGGCGGGACGCGTGCGCTGATCGCCGACCGGTACTTTTTCAATGCGGGCTGTTTGTTCGAGTTGACCACGGGCGAGCTGGCGGCGCGACAAGGCTTGGGCGTCCTGGCGGCGACGCATGACGGGCTGCTTCAGGCGGCCGGCCGAGCGCTGACCTGGTTTCGCTGGACAAACGCGGAGAAGCGCGACCGCAAGGGACGGCGTGTCACGTACCGGCGGTTGGTTGAACATCGTCTGATCGAACACGACCGGGATATCTTCGAGCTGATTGTCGCCGGTGAGGACGCCATCTGCGGCGAAGACGGTCGAGTCAGCGCGGTCGACTTTACCCGGCAGCGTTCGGTTTGGTGGTCGCATCCGGTGGAAGGAATCGTGCGCGGCTTAGCGGCTGGCAACGGGCGGTTGGTGGTGAGCACTGACCGCGGTGTGGTCTATTGCTTCGACGGGACGCCGCCGGAACCGATCGCGTCCGGGCGACACGACAATGATCGACCGACCCAGTCCGTCCCGTCGCCGGCGTTGACCGGCCCGCCACAGAGTAAGACGAGCGGTACCACCGTTGGCTCTGCCGACGAAATCGATTTCGCTCGTGCGGCCGAACGGATTCTGGCTAAGACCGGCGTCACGGAAGGCTATTGCGTGGACTTGGGGGCTGGCGAGGGAAAGTTGGCTTTGGAGCTAGCCAAGCGATCGAAGCTGCAGGTTTACGCGGTCGAGGCCGATCCCCAAAAAGCGGCCGCCGCTCGAGCCAGGCTTGAGGCCGCCGGGCTCTACGGTGTGCGCGTCACCGTGCATTGTGCGGACCCGGCCCGCGTGTCCTACCCCGACTACTTTGCAAACCTGGTCGTTTCCTCGCAGTCGCTCAACCGGCCGCTGCCGCCCGCCGTGCTCCGGCAAATGCGACGGATGCAGCGGCCTTATGGCGGAAAGCTCTGTCGCGGACCGGTCGATGAGCTGATCGTCGAGACACGCGGACCGCTCAATGGCGCTGGAAGTTGGACTCACCAAAACGCCAATCCGGCCAACACCGTTTGCTCCATGGATGGGCTTGTACAGGGGCGGCTCCGCATGTTCTGGTTCCGCGACGTCGACTTCGAGATTCCGAACCGACACGGCCAGGGCCCCGCCCCGCAAGCCCACCGCGGGTATCTGATTGTCGGAGGGGTCCATGGTCTTTGTGCTTTGGACGCGTACAACGGCCGCGCGCTGTGGACCTTCGAAATCCCGAACCTGCTCCGTGACTACGACGGCATCCATCATGACGTGGGTGTCGGCGACACCGGCGGCGTTTTCTGCTTGAGCGACGACAGTGTGTACGTCAAAACAGACGACCGCTGCTTGCGCATCGACCTGGCCACCGGCCGGCTGGTTCGCGAGTTCCGCACGCCGGTCGCGGCCGACGCTCAGAACCGCTCTTGGGGATACCTCGCCTTTGACGAGGGGCTGCTGTTTGGCACTGTGGCGAACGACCAGCACACGGTCAGCCCACGGTACAAACTGATCCGGCTGCGAACCGAGTCGGTGTTGTTCTTCGCGATGGATGCACAGACCGGCCAAGTGATATGGCAATATCAGCCACAGCATTCGATCCGCAACAACGCGATCGCCATTGGCGGCGGGCGCGTCTACCTATCGGCCGATCGCGCCGGCAGACCGTATCGCCCAGCCGCGTCGGGGTGGCCGGCCGAATCCACCGCTGAAGCCGGGGCAGCATCCCAGCGGTACGCTATTAGCCTTCGACGCAAAAACGGGCCGTCAACTTTGGCAGCAGACGGATGACATCTTCGGCACCCAGTTGGCTTTGAGCGTTCCGCACCGCGTCTTGCTGATGTACTATCAGGCGGTGCCTCACAAATTCTTCCGATTGCCGTCCGAAGTGGGTGGTCGAATCGCCGCGTTGGACGCTGACACCGGGCGGTTGCTCTGGGACCGTCAGAGCGAGTATCAAACGCGTCCGATGATCGTCGGCGAGCGGGTTTATGCTCAAGGAGCCGCCTGGGACTTGCGGACGGGGACGCCGATCGCGTTCGATTTCCACCGGTCGTACGGTTGCGGGCAGATTTCGGCCGGAGCGCACATGCTATTGTTCCGATCGGCGACGCTCGGCTATTGGGACCTGCGTCGCCGTGACAGCCTTCAGAACTTCGGCGGCGTTCGTCCCGGCTGCTGGATTAACGCCATTCCTGCCGGCGGGATCGTCCTGGTCCCGGAAGGCTCGTCCAAATGCGTTTGCAGCTATCAGATGCAAGCCTGGATCGCGCTGATCGGTGAGAGGTCCGGGGAGGAGACACCGCGCGCCAACGAACGCAACCAGCACGCACCGTAAGACCGCTCGATCTCGTCGGGCCGACTTTCCCGAAGATCGTTGCGACAGGTTCCTCACGAACTCCCGGTGTTCCGCAATGGCCTGGGCCTGCTGCAAGACCTTCCGGACGCGAGCCAGACTGCCAGCCAGCGTGGCCTCCGCTATCAAGACAACGTCCCAGAAACGTTTCGCTCCGGCGCCATCCTTCCTGACGCGCAAGTTGTCCGGAGTGGCCGTCGCGGAGCACAAACCAGTCGAACTGTCCGTCCGTCACACGCCAAACGACGTAATCACACATGCCGTTGCAGCGGAACGCGTTCCGCTTGTCGCCCAAATCGTAAGCAAGTGAACGTGTCCGTGTCATCGGCGGGATCGCCGGCCGTTGTGCCAAACGAGCGGCACTCGCGCTGTGCGCCGGCCCGCCAACGCCAAGTCATAAACGTGCGTCACAGAATCGCCTTTTTGCTCGGTGCGCACTTTCAAACGGACAGCGGCATCACCCGGCTTGGTACCGGCCACGTGGTCCGGGTAGGTTTCCTTGATCTTACGCACAACCTGGGGGCTCACTCCGTTTGACCCCAGGCACCTGTCGCCGAGCAAGGTCAGCGTCCACGACTCGCTGTCGCCGTTTCTTCCGGTCCACAGGATCAACGAGGCTTCGTTGTCGTAGCCAGCAGTGAAGCCGCACCCCGCCGGTGATCTCGGCGGTGACGTTCTTCTTATCGTACGAGTAACTGAACGATAAGCCCGGGTAACCCGTCACATCGATCGAGGTGACCAGGTTGTCCTGCTGGTTGTAGGTGCGGTTCGTCACGATGCCGTTGTCAAAAGTGCGCGAAGTTTCCCGTCCGCCCGGGCCGTGTTAGAAACGGCTCACCACTTTGGGCCGTAACAGTCCGTGAGTCCCGGAAAGCGCTTCTGGCCAGGCGAGCCAGCAACGATACTGGCGGCCTTACGGGACTTCCGTCGTTTCATGATCGCCAGAAGTCAAAATCGAAATAAACCGTCCGAAACACCAGGCTTACGGCGAAGTAGAAATCAATTTCTCCAGGAACGAGCCCGCCTGCGGACCTCTGCACACAACATCTCCCATTCGACTTTAGGCGTTTTCATCGCAGGCCAAGTCACACCGTGTGCTGGGCGAAACACTTGAACTGTTGAGCTAGTGCTTTGTCACAGCGAAAATCAGGGATTGGCCGAGTGAGCCGACGGCGCTAGCCGCGGGTAACACCCTCCGACCCGACGCTAGCGCGTACGGCTCACCCCACAAGTTCGCTGTGACCAAGCACTAGTTGTTGGTTGCTGACAGAGTTTCGTGCGACAATGTCACCACTGGCATGCCCGCGATGGTCGATCCATCGGGTTTTGACATCCACAACAGATTGTTGGTGGGCATGACGTACGGCTGCGTTGTTGCTTACCACTTTCATGCATCGACTTTGTGTTCCAGGTGCGGCTCCAGACGACGCGTAGATACAGATCATTTCACCGTGCGATCAGCGCGGAACCGACACCTTTCTCTGCGTTTTCCCGCGGGCAACATCCAACCATTGGCTACTGCTTTGTCAAAGGAAAGAATTGGGATCATGCTTTCTTGTGGCGCGGGCGTCTCGCCCGCGAGCAGCAGCCCACACGGCTGCACCACAACCAACTACAATCCCAACCTTTCGCTGTGACATGGCACTAGCGCCGTACTTGGTGTGGCCGCAGTCCCCAGTCCTCCTTTTGAGACGTCCGGAAATCGCAAAACGTCATTTGCTTTCACTCCCGATCGCGTTGGCTCCACCGAAGGACGTCTTTGTATTGCGGCATTCTGCTTATAGCTGCGAAACCACTGATTCCAGCACACATGTATGCCACAGCGGAAAAGAGAAAAAACCTCGGCTGCCCGACACGCCATACTCCCATCCAACCTAGTACGAGCGCCGTCAGGATACCAATTGCAAGCGAAGGAAGGGCTACGACGATCAGTTTTGCCGTCGCGCGTGCCATCCTCTCTTGGTCGGCGATAGCTCGCAGGATCGCGTAAACGGTGACTGCCGACGCCATGGCGGCAAACGCGGTCACTGAAGCGGCAAGTACCGAGCTATCCGGAATGAACCAGCCAATATCCTGTTCGATTTCTCGTGGGACCAGAACAGGTGCGAGCAAGCCTGAGCCGAAACTCCACACTGCGTCCGCTACGTAGGCCAACCTCGCAGGTCTCCCCATTTCGCATCCCCCGTCGTAACTCATCGTACTGGATGTGACTTCCGCGACCAGTTCCGGGGTTCATGATCGTCTTCGCTGATCCGCACCTGTCCGCCGTAGTCCACATTCCGGACCAATGAACGGCGGGTAATCAGCTTGCAGCATTGTCCAGGTCGAACCGAATGCTGGTGGCGTTTCCGCCTCGTGGGTCGCAACCCAAGTGGCGAGATGCAGGGTCTGCCGAGCATGTCAATGTAGTCGTACTGGGGATGGCATGTGACGGCTTTTCAACTGGTTCCGCCTTTTTCAAGTCCGGCATGGCATCGTAGCGGCTCTCGAACTCCGCACGGGTCAGTCGGTCGCCGGGTTCGAGCAACCTCGGCTGCGCAGCGAGCGCGAAGACCTGGGACCCGGAAGTTTCTGATCCGCACATCGAGGTTGTCTGCTGGGAACAACTTTTTCGCGAGTGACAGCCCTGACTAGTGTTTTGTCAAAAGGAAGATTGGGATCATGCTTTCTTGTGGCGCGGGCGTCTCGCCCGCGAGCAGCAGCCGAGACGGCTGCACCACGACCAACTTCAATCCCAACTTTTCGCTGTGACGTAGCACCAGTAGTATCCGCAATCACTACGTGGCTGCCGACAGCTCATTGCCGTCTCTAGGTTTAACCGGCAGCACGGCCGACGCCTCACTGGCCATCGCCCCCGCCGACCTTTGACGGGCAATGTCTTCTCCAGTCACGAGGCCGGTCAATCCACGGCTGCGTTTGCCCGTCTATCGTCGCCGAAACGGAGTCTGTTGCCCGGTCACTGGCGACACACTCTTGACGGGTGCACCGATGGGAGCAGAAGGATGCATATCAAGATGCATTCTTACTCCTGAGGGGCCCTGCGAAGCATTGTCGGTCGGCTAACGCCAGATTCGACTGGATGAACTTCAGGGTTTGGTGCGGAACACCAGCAGGTACGGCACAGCAGGGTGGCCGTCTGCGTCCTTGAAATTGCGGAACTTGCGACTATTCAGCCAGATGGCGTAGGTCTTGCCCGGTTCGAGCTGGACGCGAATCACGCAGGTCCGCTTGTCTGGCAAGTACTTCGGACCGCCCGTGACTTTCGGAAACGAGTCTTTTGACGCCGTCGACCACGACCAGCTCCCGTCAAGCATCCTCTTGCTGAAAGTGACTTTGATCTCAGTCAGCTTCGGGTCCACGTCCGCCTGGCCAGCTTGAGGCACCGTTTTCACAACGACCGGCGGCGCAGACTCCAACGTAATCTCCTCGGATCGCACCACTCCACAAACCAGGCAAAGCAGAGACACCGCACGCAGCAACTCGATAGACTTCATGATTTCTCCCTCCAGACGGGAAAGCGAATAGCCCCAGCCGACCATTTCGCTGGAGCCCACGACCAAGAATTCCTCGCCGATTTGGGGCCGATCGGATCAACGCAGAGCTGGAACGATTGGAGGAAGGGCCGCCGACGCCTCATCTGCATCCGATTGGTGCCAGACGCTCAGAGCCGGCTCACCATGCCCATCATTGTCTCTGACATTACACCACGCCTGTCGGAGCGTGTCAACGTCCGCCCGCCGAGCACTCATCAGCCCAGTCTCGGTCCCTTCGCTCAACGTCTTGATCTAAGCCGACTTGATCTCACCATCCAGCGGCGCGGCCATGTTTGCGGCGGTCGGCGGCTCCGGACAAGCCTTGTTTGAGCCGTGAAGCCGCCTGGCAAACCGCCAGCGATCTCCGCCGGACGACGTGATGTCCCCGACGCTGAAGCTCATCGCGCACGGCTGCAAACAGCGTCGGCTCGACCAGCACTTCGTCCGGGAACCACTGGTGATGGATGCGTGGCCGGTCCAGCGCTTGCCGAGGCGTCATCCGAAAACGCACCAGATTCAGCAGCACTTGCAGCGTAGTGCTGATGATGCGCGGCCCTCCCGAAGCTCCCAAAACGTGCACCGCTTGGCCGTCTCGCAGGACAATCGTCGGGGTCATGCTCGAGAGCGGCCGTTTGCGCGGAGCGATGGCGTTGGCTTCGCTCTGGATCAGCCCGTAAAGGTTCGGACGGCCAGGCTGAGCGGCGAAGTCGTCCATTTCGTTGTTCAGCACGATCCCAAAGCGCGGCGTGACCAACAGGCTGCCGAAGGTCGCGTTGATCGTCTCCGTGCATGCCACGGCATTCCCTTCGGCATCAATGACAGAGAAATGCGACGTGCCTCGATCGGTTGGCCCGAGATAGCGGCCGTACGCTTCGGGCGACTGCGTCCGATCGGCGTCGATCCGTTTGGCCAAGACGGCCGCATAGGATCGGCTAATCAGTCGCTCCACGGGAACGTCGGCGAAGTCGGCGTCGCCCAGATACGCCGCTCGGTCCGCGAAGGCATGCTTCATGGCTTCGATGAGCAAGTGCAAGTAGCGTGGCGAATTGTGGCCGAGTCGCTCCAAACGACTGGCAGGATGCGCGGCTTCGTACGCGCTCAGGATGTTGAGCGTTTCCAGCAGGGCGACCCCGCCGCTGGACGGAGGCGGCATCGAGACGATTTCGTACGGTCCGAAGCGACCTCGGACCGGCTCTCGCAGCGCCGGGCGGACGCCGTCCAAATCGGCTTGCGTAATGATCCCGCCGTCGGCCTGTACCGTGCGAAGGATGTCTTCGGCCACCGGTCCGCTGTAGAAACCGCGACGGCCGAACCGGGCGATCCGGCGGAGTCCCTCTGACAGGGGCGAGACGATCGGCTGGCCCACTTTCAGAGGTTTTCCGCCGTTCAGGTAGCTTTGCACCAATTGGCGGAACCGACGTTTTTCGTCAGGGGCGTTGGCCACTCGCTGCAAAGCGCGCTTCTGAGCAGCGACGGTTTGAGCGTCGGCCGGGACGCCTTCTTCGGCCAGTCGCAAAGCCGGCTGCAGCACTTCGGCGAGACTCATCGTTCCGAACCGTTCCAACGCAAAGCACAAGCCGGCGACGTGTCCTGGGACGGCGACCGAAAGACCTCCCTGGAGGCTTGACGGAGGTCGCTGGCTGGCTCCAGTGCGCCCGGTCAAACCGGCCGAAGAGCCGGTCCGGCCATCAGTGGCGTCGCCGTCGGTGGGAGCGGCTCCGGCGGGGATGGCTGAGGCAAACATGTCGCGGCTGGCTTTCAACGGAGCCTGTTCGCGGTAGTCGACGACCACCGCGCGCTCCGTCTTCGCGTTCCAAATGACCATGAAC
>JAADHY010000569.1 GCA_013151585.1 Planctomycetota bacterium | reverse complement strand
CGCGAACACAGGGACCGGACAGGCCGCGGTTACGGCGGCAAAATCGCGTGTGTGGAAGGGCTTGATCGCATCGGCTCCCAGCTCGGCCACGACGCGGCTGCCCAGCAGGACGTTCTCGTGCAGCTCGTCCGCCGACATCCTAGCATGGCCGGTGGGAAAATACTCGCCGATCACCGGGATCCCTAGCGCGTGACAAGCGTTCGTCAGGCGGGAAAACACCTCGACGTTGTGGGCGTCCCGTTCTTCGTCGCCGGTTTGTAATGTCAGCGAGACCAAAGCCACGTCCATGCCCTCGCGCAGCGCGTCTTGCGGCTCGTAGCAGTACACGCTTTTCGCAGCCGAATATCCCAAGTTGAAGCAATAGACGCTGTTCCAGTTCAGCCGGACAACGGCTAAGGGACGCTTCGGCCGAGCGAACAGGCTGTGACAGTGACGGATCATTCCCGGAGCCAGCAACACCCCGTCAACGATCGGATTGATTTTCCGAACGGTGGCCGGCAGGTCTTCCATAGCGGGAATCGGTCCGTCGAACAGGCCGTGATCGCAGGCGATGATGACTGCCCGACCGTCTCCGATCAGGCGTTGCAGTCGCAATTGACGTCCGTCGCAAGACATGGGCTGAGTCTCCTGATCCGACACAGACTCCAGGCCGTCGGGAACGAGATGAACGGAGGGAGCACATCGGATTTGGCCGAAGTGGACAGCCGCTCGTGCGCGAACCGCCTCCCGTTTTCTCGCCCGGAACCCGAACCGCGCCGCCAACCTTGCTCCGCGCTAGAACCAGGGAGGCGGCCAAAACGTCCCTTCGACGTTTCCCAGACGCGAACGTTCTTGTCCTTCGGGGTCAAAAAGCGAGGCAGACGCCGTCGCCAGACCCGATACGCACACGCCTTCGCCATCCTGTCAGCCGGAGTCTGTAGAGTTCGATTCGAACTCATGTTATCAGAAATTTGCGGCCAGACAAACGGATGGCAAAGGCCGCGATGCGAAAATATGCCAATAAATCCGATGGTTGCGGTTGAAAGCTGTGACGTTTATATTTAACGCAAACGATCACAACGTAATGATATTTGTCCGACCCGCAGTCAGGGCATGCCGAGGCGGCCGGATGATCCGTAGCTCTCGTCAAGCTCGAATCCGCGAACTGATCGCTCAGCGAGGCGAATGCTCGGTCGAGGAACTGGCCGAAACGCTGGGCGTCAGCACGATGACCGTGCGGCGCGATTTGCAGGTGCTGGCCGCGGAGGGACGCGTGATCCGGACCTACGGCGGCGCCCGGCTGGGCGAACGAGCGACCTTCGAGTTCGCGTTTCTGGAACGGATCAGCCAGAATCGCGAGTCCAAGGAAGCGATTGCCCATGCAGCGGCCAAACTGGTCGAAGGTTGCCGCACCATCATGCTCGACGGCAGTACGACGACGCTGGCCATCGCACGACGGTTGCGCGGTTGGACCGGCTTGACGGTGGTGACCACGTCGTTGCCCGCAGCGGCCGAGCTACAGCACGAACCGGGAGTGGACGTCCTGCTGCCTGGCGGTTACGTCCGACCCGCCTCGCCCGACTTGACCGGATCGCTCACCGAGTCGAACCTGGAGCTGTTGCGCGCCGAGATCGCTTTCCTGGGCGCCGACGCCATCGATGCAGAAGGGAAGGTTTTCACCAACCCACCGGATAACTCAGCCGTGCTTTTGCGGATGGCCGCGTCGGCCGATCGCGTCTTTGTGGCGGCCGATCACTCGAAGCTGGGCCGGTCCGCACTCAGATGCTTTGGTCGGCTTCAAGAATGGGACGGACTGATCACGGACTCCGATTGCGATCGGGAGTTCGTCCAAGGGTTGCGCGAACGGGGTATCCGGGTGATCGTGGCGGAGCCGGAATGAGGGACGCCTCGCCAACTGGGAAAGGCCGACAATGCCAGACGCCGATTCGTTCTCGCTGCAGTTCTGGGATTATTTCGCGTTCGTCGCGTTTTTCCTGGGGCTGTCGGCTGTTGGCTACTGGGCCGGGCGAAAGGAGCGAGCGGGAGCGACCGAGTATTTTCTGGCCGGCAAGCGGCTCCCGTGGTACGTAGTCGGCGGTTCTTTCATCGCGTCCAACATCAGCACCGAGCATTTCATCGGTATGATCGGCGTGGCCGTGGTGTATGGCATTTGCGTGGCCATGTCCGAATGGGGCAACGTCCTGTCATTCACACTGCTGATTTGGTTTTTCATTCCGTTCCTGTTAGCCTCACGCGTCTTCACGACTCCGGAGTTTCTGGAAAAACGCTTCAGCCCGGTCGTGCGCCAGTTCTTCGCGTTGGTAACGATCGTGAGCAATGTCGTGGCGTTCTTGGCAGCGGTTCTTTACGGCGGAGCGTTGGCGCTGCAGAAACTGTTTCACGCCGAGCTGGCGCGGTTGGCCGACCTGCTGCCTTCGTTTCTGGTCTCGGCTGACAGCAATTCCGCGCAGGTGCAGCTTTGGATCGCCATTATCGTGCTGGGGATCGTGGCCGGATTTTGGGCTATTTACGGGGGCCTGTCCTCGGTGGCGTGGACGGACCTTTTCACCGTAGCCGTGATGGTCGTGGGCGGAGCGACCGTCACGGTGCTTGGTCTGCAGACGCTGGCTGGGGAGGGCGGTTCCCTTTGGGACGGTCTGCGTGTGATGATCCAGCGGAATCAAGCGACGGTCGAGCCCTGGCACGCGGCCGTCGCCAGCAACCTGCAAGAATTGGCCCAGACGGAAGCTTACAACCGGCTGTCGGTGATTCAGCCGGCCAGCCACCCGACCCATCCCTGGCCGTCGCTGATTTTCGGCGTGTTCTCGGTCAGCATCTGGTACAACGTGTTGAACCAGTTCATGATTCAGCGCGTTCTGGGCGCCAAAGACGCCTACCATGCTCGGATGGGCATCGTGTTTGCCGGTTTCATGAAAGTCCTGTTGCCGGCGATCGTCGTCGTGCCTGGTTTGATCGTCTTCGCCATGCATCCGGAGATCTTGATGATCGAACCGTGGAGCGATGTGAAGCCGGCCGCAGACCAAGCTTACGTCCAGTTGATCCAGACACTCGTGCCGGTGGGGCTGCGAGGTCTGTTTCTGGCAGCGCTGTTTGGAGCGATCCAGTCGACGGTCAACTCGGTGCTTAACTCGACCGCGACCGTTTTCACGCTGGATGTCTACAAACGTTGGATTTTCCGCGGCGCTGGGGATAAGCATCTGGTGCAAGTCGGCGTGGTCTCGTCTGCAGCCGTGCTGGCAATTGCCATCGTTCTGGGCGGGTTCATCGGCCGGATCGGCGGCAACTTGTTCGTCTACATTCAGACGCTGTACGCGTTCTTCGCTCCGCCCTTTTCGGCTGTGTTTCTGCTGGGAATTCTGTGGAAGCGGATCAACGGCCCCGGCGCGACAGTGACCGTTTTCAGCGGGTTTTTGTTTGGGATCGCGATGAAGTTGTACGTCCAGTTTGATGCCGTCATCCAGCAGACGTTCTCTGCGATTCCACTCCATCCAACCTGGCTGGAACCTTATGCAAATCAGGCGGCGATCAATTGGGGCTTCTGCACGGTGCTCTGCATTGCCGTGAGCCTGGGAACCGCCCCGCCGCGGCCCGAACAAATCACCGACCAACTGACCTTCAACTGGAAAAAGTTGAACATTTTCAGCAATTTGGGCCGTCACTGGTACAGCAGCGTCGTTACCTGGTGGGCGTTGTTTGTGTTGCTGATTGTCACCTTGCTGATCGTTTTCTCCGGGTTCCTTTTCCCGACGGGAGCTGTTCTATGACAACGAGCGTTAAGGAATTTTCGACACGCGATTGGGCGAAGGTCGATCTGAATGAGTGTCCGCAGATTGTCGTCCCTCCGCCGGGGCCGCGGTCCAAGGAGTACCACCGACGCTGCACTCGCTATTTCAAAGGGCTCAGTGGCCAGGTCCGTCTTTTTCCAGTCGTCTTCGAAGAGGGACAAGGCTGCACGCTGGTCGATGTCGACGGGAACCGGTACATCGATTTCTCGTCGGGTATTTACGTGACCACGCTGGGCCACTGTCATCCGAAGGTCAGCGAGGCCATTGCGCGCTACGCCAACAAGTTGATGAACGCTCACGACTTTACCACGCCGATCAAGACGTTGCTGGTCGAGAAGCTGGCCGAAGTGTTGCCCGGCGATTTGAATGGGTTCCAGTTTTACGACGCGGGGACGGCGGCCGTGGAAGCCGGTATGCGGGTGCTGCGGGCGGCGACGGGACGCAACGAGATCGTAAGTTGTTATTACGACTTTCACGGAAAGACTTACGGGGCGGTCTCGCTTGGGCAGATTCGCTCGACCGTTTACGGCCGCGTGCGGGCTCCTGGTTGTCACATGGTCCCCCGGCCGGATACGTACCGTCCGCTGTGGACCAAACCGGACGGCTCCATCGACACCGACCGATACATCGCCTTTTACGACGAGTACATCGACAAGGCGACGGTCCACGACGTGGCCGGATTCGTCCTGGAACCGATCCAGGGCTGGGGCGGCTCGATCATGCCCCCGGACGACTTCTTTCCCAAGCTGCGTCGCTATTGCGACGAGAAAGGGCTATTGTTGATGGCCGATGAGGTACTGACGGGCTGGGGACGCACGGGCAAATGGCTGTGCTTGGAGCATTGGGATGTCGTGCCGGACGTGGTGTCGTTGGGAAAGGGATTCGGCAACGGCTTTCCTGTGACGTGCGTCGCGGTGCGCGAGCCGTACAAAGAAAGTTTCGAGCGGATTTCGGCCTCCAGCAGCTACGGCGGCAACCCGATGGCGTGCGCGGCCGCGTTGGCCAGCACCGAAGTCATTTTGGAAGAGAACCTCTTGGAGCACTGCATCGAGCTCGGCGAACATTGTTTGAGGATCATGAACGAGATGAAAGATCGGCACCCCATCATCGGCGATGTCCGCTGCAAAGGAGCGCTGATGGGGATCGAGCTGGTCAAGGATCGCCAGACCAAAGAGCCCTTCGTCGAAGCGGGCGAGTTCGTCTACCAGCACGCTTTCCGCAACGGGCTGGCGTGGATTCCCGCTGGGCACATCTTGCGCATGAGTCCTCCAATCGTGATGGATCTGGACACAGCGACCAAAGCGTTGGAGATCATCGAAGAGGCGATCGGTGCCGCGGAGAAGGCGTTGATGTGAACCGGCCAGCCCCGCGCCTGCAACGGCAACGGGAGAGCCGCGCTCTGTCGTGGCCGCCATGAAACGCGCTTACCCAGGCCGGCGTCTCCGCTTGCTTCGCAACCGAAAAAACGGTGCAAATTGCGTGGGTTCGAATTGAAAGGAGAAACCGTCATGAGTACCCCGACATCGCGACGTTCGTTCCTGCAGGCCGTGGGTTTTGGCGCGGCCGGCTGGGGACTGGTCGGCTCGACCGCTGGCCAGGCGGCCGATAAGAAAAAGAAGGTCATTCAGGGCTTCGAAGAAGCTCCCACCGACCCCAACGCGTCGAAAGGCTGGCGCCCGGTCTCGGACCGCAAAGTGCGGGTCGGCATCGTCGGGTACGGGTATTGTCGTTTCGGAGCGGCCTTTGGGTTCCAGGACCATCCGAACGTCGAGGTGGTGGCGGTCAGTGACTTGCTGCCGGATCGCTGCGCGGCTTTGGCGAAAGCGTGTCGGTGCGCGAAGACCTATCCATCCCTGGAAGAACTCGTGAAGGACGATCGGATCGAGGCGGTGTTCTGCGCGACCGACGCACCAAGTCATGCCCGCCATGCCATCGAAGTCCTCAGACACGGCAAGCATGTTGCCAGCGCCGTGCCGGCGGTTTACGGCTCGCTGGAGGACGCGGACCGGCTGTTCGAAGCGGTCAAGACGTCCGGGCTGAAGTACATGATGTTCGAAACCTCGTACTTCCACGCCGATTTGTACGCGATGCGTCAAATCTACCGCGCCGGCGGTTTGGGCACGCTGGTCTACTCAGAAGGCGAATACTACCACTACATGCCCAAACCGTTGCCGTCGTACAAGAACTGGCGTGTGGGCCTGCCGCCGCAGTGGTACCCGACCCATTCGAACGCCTATTACACGGGCGTGACCGCGGGCAGTTTCGAAGTCTCGTGTATGGGCATCCCGAGTATCATCGACCATTTGAAACCGGAGAACAACCGGTACAAGAATCCGTTCGGCACGGAAATTGCGCTGTTTCGCACAAGCGAGGGGGGGATGTCGCGTATGGCCGTCAGTTGGGACACACCAGGCTACGGCGGCGAGCGGGGACGGATTCGCGGCCAGAAGGGGTCCGTTTTCGGAAAGTATCAGGGGCTCGTGAAAAAGCTGCCGCCGACAGCACGCCCGCCGCTGCCGCCGGGAGTCAAAGCGGGCGGCCACGGCGGCTCCCACGGCTACTTGACGGACGAATTCATCACGGCGATCCTTCTGGACCGCAAGCCGCTGATCGATGTCGCTCAGGCATTGAACATGACCGTTGCAGGCATCGTCGCACACCAGTCCGCCCTGAAAGACGGCGAGCTGATGAAAATCCCGCAATATCAGTTGACTTGACGCGGCGACGCTGTTGCCACGGCCGTAGCCCGGCAGGACGTTCTGTTTTGCCCGCCCCTTGGTTGCCACCGCAGCCAGCGTCGGCAGCAGACGCAGGCCGC
>JAADHY010000469.1 GCA_013151585.1 Planctomycetota bacterium | reverse complement strand
CGGACACTATTGACTTCGTGCGTTTACCTGGAAAGATTTACCAAGGTAAACGACAGGGGTCGAAAACGAGACCCGTAAACCAAGGGAGTGAAACATGTCCACGCCTGGAGTAGGGCGAGTGCAACTGCGAATCATGCAGGTTCTTTGGGACCGCAAGCAGGCGACCGCCCGTGAGATTACCGCTGCGCTCAACGAAGATGAACCGATCGCGCATAGCACAGTACAAACGCTGCTACGCAAGTTGGAGGCCAAGGGAGTGGCGGCCCATAAGGCGGAGGGACGCACGTTTTTGTTCCACGCCACCATCAAGGAGCAAAAGGTCGTTCGCAAGGCAACGCGAGACTTGCTCGAAAGAGTCTTCGACGGCAGCGCCGCTGGCCTGGTCGCCTATCTGCTCAAAAATGAGCGAATCGAAGAAAGTGAGCTAGAGGAAATACGCCGCCTGATCGGCCCAAAAAACAAGAAATAACCTTAGCGGAACGAGAGGAAATACGATGTTCGAGACATACATTTCTAACGACGACATTGCGACGGTCGTGATGACGGTGGGCCTGAATCTGCTCGTGCAATCGACGTTGTTGATTGCCGTCGGGCTAGTGGCGTCGCGGCTGTTACGGCGGCGGGGTGCGGCGGTACAGTCTGCTGTGCTGCGGTTCACTTTGGCCAGCGTGTTGATTTGTCCCGTAGTAACGCTCGGTTTGACCTGGGCCGGTGTGGAAGGTGTTTCCCTGACTTGGAAGCTACACGATACCGTGGCTCGGCCGACTGAAACCAACCGTCCAGCCGTTGCTTTGACATTGCCGATAACGAATCATCACCTCTCCAGCTCGTCTGGCGATTTGGACCAAGGCTTCCTTCCATCGGAGCTGGCATTGGCGAGCGATCCCCCGATGCTGGCAGCGGAAACGATCACTCCTGTCGAGGCTGCTCCGACGTTACCTGCCGACGAGCCACCGCAGAGCGAACGAGGCCGGACACTCTCTTTTCCAACGTGGCTTGGTGTACTTCTATCAGCCACATGGATCGGCGTGTCTTCACTTCTGCTGGCGAGATTGGCCATTGCTTATTTTCTGATGGCACGCTATCGACGGCAGGCAGCACCGGCAGATCAGTTTTCCACCGGTATGTGTCACCATCTGGCCGCGACGATGAATGTCATCTCACCGCCGCTACTCGTCAGCACCAAAGTGAAAAGCCCCTGTCTGGTCGGATGGATGCGACCGGCAATACTCGTGCCGGCCGAATGCAAATCGGACGAAGCGTCACTGCGTGATATTCTCACCCACGAACTGGCTCACCTCAAACGGGGCGATTGTTTATGGAACTTGCTGGGCCAATTGGCCACGGCACTGATCTGGCCCCAGCCGCTGGCGTGGCTGCTAGTTCGCCAAATCATCGACGCGGCCGACGATGTGTGCGACGACCTGGTCGTCCATCACGGCCTGGACCGAAGCAGTTACGCCAATACGCTCGTCGACGTCGCTACGCAAATGCAGCTCGACTGGACCGCGCAAACAGTCGGAGTAGGCATGGCCGCTTTCCGCAGCTCGCTCGGTCACCGTGTAACCCGCATCATGGATACGTCGCGGAGTTTATCGATTCGCACGCGAATTGGCGCAGTGATCGGCATTGTGATGATGGGTACTCTGCTCACTCTCGGTGTTGGTTTGATCGGTGCGCAAGGCAAAAAGGCCATCGCGAAAGATCAGCAGCGGCGTGAGGACGATTCAGGGGTCGCGACACCCAAAGAGTCCGTGGAAGAGACCACACTCGGCGATGATTCGCCAGTGGCAAATCGTCAAATCTCGACAAAACCACGGTCGTATTCCGGGCGTGTGGAGACGCCACAAGGTGAACCGATTGCCGGGGCGAAGATTTGGCTGGCCGTGACGTCGTACGAGTCCAATAGCGAGAAGAATAGGGAGAATAGGGAGGGACTACTGCGCGAGTTGGGGACGGCGGATGAGCAGGGACGGTTTGAGGTTGTGCTCGATGCGGTGATGACTCAGGAGATCCGCAAGCGACTTCAGTTCTCGCAGACGCGGGCGCAATTGGTGGCAACGGCTGAAGGGCGCGGTCTGGATTGGATGCCACTGGATGTGTTTGAGGACAATCCAAGCGAGAAGAGGGACATGCTGGCCTTCCAGATCGACCGGGCGCTGGGGGACGGGAGGTTCGCCAGCCGGGCACTCAAGTTGCGGCCGGAATCGCAGCCCGTGCGGGGGCGGCTGGTCGATCTGGAAGGCCAGCCGCTGCCGAAGGTGACGGTGTTGGTCGAGAGCCTCAATCAGCCCGACGTCCCGCGTTTGTTGAAGGCGTTCGAGATGTCATGGACGCAGGAGATGTATGAGTCATTGAGCGTCGGCGTCGGGGGACTCGCCAGAAGCGAGCTGCAAAAGTTCATCCCGCCGGTGACGACGGACGAAAATGGCGAATTCGAAATTCGCGGCATCGGCGACGATCAACTGGTCACGCTCGTCTTCGACGCCGATCGTGTGGAAGCCCGCCCAGTGTCTGTCCTCGGCCGCGAGATGGAGACGGTGAGCCTGCCGCAATTCAAACATTATCCTGGCGGAGCGAAATACGTTTTCGTGGGACGGGACTTCACCTATGCGGTCGGCCCCTCGGTCCCGGTCGAAGGGGTTGTCACGGACTATGACACGGGCCAGCCGGTCGCCAGCGTACTGGTGTCTGTTGAGCGTCTGTTCAAGCAGGGCGCGCGGTTGCGGCTGGATACGCGCCACATGCGAGCGGTGACCGACGGGCAAGGCCGCTTCCGCATCACCGGCATGCCGCCGGGGGAGGGACATGTGCTCGAAGTGGTGCCGCGAAAGTCTGAGCCGTTCCTGCCGATGACGGCACAGGACGTCTCGCTGAGTATTGAGGACGGCGATGCGAAGCGCATCGAGATTCAGGTGAAGCGCGGCATCTGGATTGAAGGACGCGTCACCGACAAACAGAGCGGCGAACCGGTCTCAGCGACGGTCGACTATATGGCTCTGGAAAAGAATCCCCACGCGCTGGACAAACTGGCGCTGGATCATGGCTGGCTCGAGCAGCGATACCGGACCGACAGTGACGGCCGCTACCGTGTGCTCGGTCTGCCCGGTCGCGGCGTGTTGTTGGTGAAGTCGCAGGTTCCGGGCTATCCCTTGGCAGTCGGTGCCGAGACGATTGACGGTTACGATGCGTCGGGCGTCTCTATTCCCACGTCGCTCTTCCGCCTGCCAGTCCGAGACTGGCACCTTGTGAAACAGATCGATCCAGCTAGCGACGCGATCTCGTTTACCTCTGATCTTGTGTTCGATGCCGGCGTCTCAATTCCGGGCCGCGTCGTCGGACCCCGCGGGAAACCAATCTCTGACCTCCATGTCCTTGGACAGACCGAACTAGACGGGTACTGGAGGCCGAAATATCAGGATAAAGTTCGCTTGACCGATCGGTTCACCGTCAACGGCTACGACGGAAAAGGCCCGCGGCAATTGTTCTTCAAGAATAAGGACGAAACGCTCGTCGGCCAGTACCGCCTCGAAGGAGACGCCCCGGAGGAGATCGTGGTCACGCTCGGGCCGTCTGTCCGAGTCACAGGACGCCTGATCGAAATCGAAACCGATCTTCCCGCGGCGCGTTACTTTCTTAATTGCGAGAAATGTACTCTATCTAACGAAAAGTATCCGCCAGTGAAGTTCAGCATTCACTGGTGCTACACCGATGACGAGGGCCGCTTCGATATCAAGGGCCTGACCGCCGGCCTCGTATACAAGATGAACGCGGTTAACGCAACTTTCACCAACGTAGGCAACCGCTTCACGATTGACCTGACTGCTGCCAAACCGGGCGACGTCATCGAACTCGGCGATGTCACCGGACCGGACAGCGAGGGCGATGTCAATGACTGAGCCGCTGACGAATGTGACGAACGAAACAGACACCGTCTCGGTTTGGACGCCGTATGAGCCGGACGACGACGCGCCGTGGAACCTGCGGCGGGTGGTGCATCTGCATCGGCGAGTGGTGTTCGGAGCGTGCTGGAGTGAGATTCAGCGGGATCTGGCTCAGGGGCCGGCGGCGGCAGTCACGCGGGTCATAGACGGGAAGGTGCGGGCGGAGGGGGTGCCGGAAGGATTTGAGCAGTTGGCGGGGGTGATCGGTGCAGCGGCGGTCGATTCGGGGAGTGCGGAGCGGTTGCAGGCGTGGTGGTTGTATCGGTGTTTGTTCTCGCCGCATCCGCTCGAAGAGCGGCTGACGCTGACGTGGCACAACCACTTCGCCACGAGCAACCTCAAGCTCCACGATCTGCGGTTGATGAAGCAGCAGAACGACACTCTGCGCACGCATGCTCTGTCACCGTTCGGCGTGCTGCTCAGAGACATCGTGCATGATCCGGCTCTACTGGAATGGCTGGACGCATCCTCCAATCGGGCCGGACAACCGAACGAGAACCTCGCGCGGGAGTTGATGGAGTTGTTCACGCTGGGTATTGGCAACTACAGCGAGGACGACGTGAAGGAAGCGGCAAGGGCTCTGACAGGTTGGATGGTTCGGCAAAATAAATTTCGCAACCTCGAATCGCTGCACGATGAGGGTGAAAAAACGATCCTCAGTCGCACGGGCAACTTCGATGGCGACGATCTCGTCGACATCCTGCTGGCCCATTCGGCCACGGCCAAACGTCTGGCATGGCGGATCTGCTCGATGTTTTTCGGCGAGGCGACTGCTGGCGGTGAGGCCATCGAGGCTCTTGCCGCTGGGCTGACTGAGCGAAAACTCGACATTGGCTGGGCAGTGGAAACGGTGCTTCGCAGTCAGAAGTTTCATGCTGCGGAGAATTTGGGTGGGCGGATTTTGGGACCGGCCGAGTATGTCATCGGCGCGGTGAGGGCTTTGGAAATGCTTGACCCGGCGCCCAGCACGGTCGCACTCGCGGAATGGGTGGGGCGTCTGGGGCAGGATCTTTTCTATCCGCCAAATGTGGGTGGCTGGAACGAAGGCCGGTCATGGCTCAATGCTCGAACGGCGCTCGGACGCATTAATTTTGCTACCGCGTTGGTCGAAGGAAAGCTTTCGTCCACTGGCCAACCTTTCGATCCGACTCGCCTGGCAGCAAAACATGGTCAGGACACCGACGCTTTGCAGATCGTGCGTTTTCACGCCGACCTACTCCTGGGCGGTCAGCCGAGCGATGGCTGGTGCGAGCGGCTTCTGGAGAAACTGAAGCCTCATGTAAAAGATGACGCGGAGTTATTGCGTAAAGCAGTGGCGGGAATTTTTAGTTCCGCTGAAGCTCAACTGGCATAACCGGGCAACCGAGAATTACGAGGAGAATCGTCATGCAAAATCGTCGTCAATTTCTTCAATCGACAGTACGTAACTCAGCCCTGATCTCGCTGACTCCCACGCTGCCCGGATTTCTCGCCAAAACGGCGATTGCGGCAGAGGCAAAGCCGGACGACCGTATTTTGGTGGTTCTGTTTCTCGACGGAGGAAACGATGGCATCAATACGGTCGTGCCCTACGCCGATGAAGGTTACGCAAAACATCGCGATAAACTTCGTCTGCCGACCGATCGGCTCATCAAGATCAACGACTCGGTGGGCCTCCAGCGGTCGCTACGAGGCTTGGGAGAATTACTCGACTCCGACCGTTTGGCGATCATTCAGGGCGTGGGCTATTCCAACCCCGATCTCTCGCATTTTCGCAGTGGAGCAATTTGGCAAACTGCCAGTCTGGTGGAGCCAGAGACACAAAGTCACGGTTGGCTTGGCCGTTCGCTCGACTCCTCGGCCCAACCGAACAATGTTGCCGACAGCGTGTTCATAGGCAATGGCGACGTGCCGATCGCACTACGCGGTCGGCGTTCAGTGTCGCTAGCGATGCAAACTCCGGAAGACTTGCTGCTCGATCCGGCCGCTGCCCGAGTCGGTTCATTGCAAGAACAAGATGAACCGCTAGTCGAATTCGTGCGTGGCACACTGCAAAACGCCTATCTCTCGGCCGACCGGATGGCCGAACTTGTTCAGGCAAAAGAGGCCGGTCCCAGCTATCCGCGCACAGCATTGGCAGGCCACCTGCAAACGATCGCCC
>JAADHY010000490.1:6116-6557 GCA_013151585.1 Planctomycetota bacterium | reverse complement strand
CAATGCCCTCCAGCTTGCCGGCGAGCCGTTCCACACGGGGATCGTTCAGCGTACTGCCTTCCCAGGAGATCAGGACGCGATCCTCGCGTTGGAACTGGTCGATGTACCACGTCAGCAGCTTGCGGTCGGGGTCGTCGTGGGGCAGCCAGGTTTCGATGTCGTTCTCGAGGTGAATCTGCTTGAGGCTCCAGAAGGCCAGCGGGGCGACGAAGAGCAACACAGCCAGGACCCACAGCGCCAGACCGTTGCCCCACCGGTCGCGTTTCTCGAAAAAGTGCGTCATCGCAATCCGTTTCGTCTGCCGGGGAAAGAGGAGAACCGAGCCCGACGCCGGGGCGACTAGGCCGCCCAGGGGAGCTTAATTGAGTGAGCCTTGTTGCGCGGGCCGGGCGGTCTGCAAGCAAGCGATCGAGGCCGATCCCGGCGGGACATTCGGCTCCG
>JAADHY010000490.1:0-6086 GCA_013151585.1 Planctomycetota bacterium | reverse complement strand
CGCGACGGACCTGCCCCGCAATCGTCGCAGATTCACCCAAACGGCTGACCGCGCGAATGAAGCCGTCTTCACCGGCGCCCAAAGGCCGCGTACTGTAATAGAATCGTCGGGACCACTGCAACGGCTTTTCCGTGCCGGTACTCCCCGCCGGGAAGCCGCAAAATTCCCCCGGGCGCGTACTGTCAGCGAAACTGCACCGGATTTGATGAGAAAAACGCTCAGGCTGACAAGAAAATGCCAAACTCGTCCCGTCAGAGGCCTTTCACGGCTTTGCGGCTGATAAAGTCTGCGCAACCGCGATAATCCGCCGTCTCAACGAGCCGGCTATTCCAGTGGCGGGAGCTGCAATGCTCAGACCTTCACCTTCCGCCGCTTCGCTCGACGAGCCTTAGCACTCGCAGGACGGCGACCGTGGTTCGCCTTTTTGATTTTTCGATGGGTTTTGGCCATGAAAGTCCTCTATCGTAGCGACCTGCCTGTTCGGCTCAGCCTGACTCCCCAGCGCTGCAACGATCTGTTCAGCTTTTTCCCGCCCAGGAACGGATCACATAGAGGGCCCACCGCCGTCGCGTGGCTGGCGGACACAAAGCCCGAGCCTCGTCCACTAGGACAGGAGCGACGCATTATAGACCGCGCCGACATTTTCACAAGGCAGCACAGACGGAAGGTTGCCACTTGCCACGGGCGAAGAAGGGATTTGCGCAAATGAGGAAAGCGTTCCGTGGAGCGGTCTTCGCGGCGGCGGCTCAAACACGCTGGGCAGAAGGTCAACGGAGCCGATGTCTTAACCATCCTCAGGTGCCAACGCATCGCAGACGATGCTGACAGCATCGGCGACGCGACGCCGCGACCGATGATCCGGCCACCGGCTCACCAGGAACAACCGCGATGCCGGATTTCGTGATCCTGGACCACCGACCTGACGCACGGGCGAGGCCGCATTCATGAAGTGTCGTTTGGCTGCCCGACAGAATCGGACAGCCTCTGCTACGCAATTCCCGTTGCCGGACACCGCGAGCTCCTCGACCTCGTGAGCGGTTCCCCGATGGTCCCGCTCAACCTCCGGGCGAACCGTAGAGGTTAGCTTTCGACGGATTTCAGCCGGCGAGCTCGCGCTGAGTGTTCGCCAGTGTGCTCGCTGAATCGCCAGCCACTCAATACCGGCACCGGCCCTACCGCCCACTCGGCTGACGCCAATCCAGAGCCCGCTGAACCCTCGCGGCGGCCTCGCATTGTGTGCTGGGGGATGGCTGGCCACCTCCACCAGGCTTTTGAGCGGGGCGGTCAGAGCGCGCTGGTGCCTTTTTCTCCCGTTCGGATGCGTACGGCTTCTGCGACGTCAAAAACAAAGATTTTCCCATCGCCGGTCTCGCCGGTGCGAGCGGTGTCGATGATCGTCTGGATGGCTTTCTCTAAGTCTTCGTCCGCGACCACAACCTCGATCTTGATCTTGGGCAGAAAGTCGACCGTGTATTCGGTCCCGCGATAGGTTTCTTTGTGGCCTTTTTGCCGACCAAAACCACGGACTTCGGTCACGGTCATTCCCACGATCCCTGCTCGCGTCAGCGCGTCCTTCACCTCTTCCAGTTTATAGTGCCGAATGATGGCGTCGATTTTCTTCATCGCCACGCTCCCGTGTTCGCTGTTGTGAGTTGGCGGCTGGCCAAAACGGCTGTTTTTCGTGTCTTCGTGCGTCTAGATGCGCGAACTACGCGCGCCGATCCAATGGTGTTAAGTTAGGTCGTGCGGGACTCTTGTCGTGTGGCCTTCTCGGTTTCAGAGCAAGCGAAGACGCTTGGCTCCACCTCAGGATCGATGGGCACCGGCCCACACCTCGGCATCTGCTCCGAGGTCTGACGACTCCCACTGCCCAACTGCAAGTCTTCGCCCCGGGCCCCCTGCGAGGCGTCCCCAGACACCCGAGGGGGCTGCTCGATATCCGCTTACAGGAAAATGTAACCCTCTTCGCCATGTTGACTCAGATCGAGGCCTCGGATCTCTTCGTCTTCCGTAACCCGCAGCCCCATGGTGGCGTCGAGCACTTTCAGGATGACGATCGTCCCGATGACGGCAAGCACCACGGCCGCTCCTACGGCAACAACCTGATTGACGAGCTGCCCGCCGTTGCCCTCCAGGAGGCCATAGGTCCCGCCGGTGACTGCCTTGGTGGCGAAAACGCCGGTCAGCAGAGCCCCGACCGTTCCCCCGATGCCGTGGACACCGAAGGCGTCCAGCGAGTCGTCGTAGCCGAACCGGGTTTTCAACGTCGTGCAGGCATAGAAACACGCTACACCGGCGACCAGACCCAAGATGATGGCTTGGATCGGGTTGACGGAACCGGCCGCCGGCGTGATGCAAACCAGTCCGGCCACGGCTCCCGAACACGCTCCTAACATCGTCGGCTTCTCCCGAAGAATCCACTCGGCAACGGACCAGGATAACACGCCCGCGGCCGCCGCCAGGTGCGTGGCTACAAAGGCGTTTGCCGCGGCTGCGTTGGCGCTCAGAGCGCTGCCTGCGTTGAAACCAAACCACCCCACCCAAAGAAGGGCCGCCCCCACACAGGTGTAAGTCAAGTTGTGCGGCGGCATGGGTTCTTGGCCATATCCGAGTCGCTTTCCAAGAAGCAGGGCACAGATCAGCGCGGAAACGCCGGAGCTGATATGCACCACCGTGCCGCCGGCAAAATCCAGCGCTGGAAACGCCGCCTGGTCGTTCCATTCGCACAGCCAGCCTGAGTCGGACCACACCCAGTGGGCGATCGGACAATACACGAAAGTGCCCCAAAGCAGCATGAAGACGCACATCGTGCTGAACTTCATCCGTTCCGCGAAAGCCCCACAAATCAGAGCCGGCGTAATGATAAAGAACATCATCTGAAAGACCATGAACACCGAAGTGGGAATCGTCCCGCTCATCGGCGCCACGCTCTCGCCGGACTGAAACTGAGGCAAAACACCTTCCAGAAACACATGATCGAAGTTGCCGACATACGGATTCGACCCGCCAAAAGCCAAGCTGTAACCCCACAAAGCCCAGGCGACGGACATCATGCCCATCAAAAAGATGCACTGCATCATGACGCTCAGGATGTTCTTTTTCCGTACCAGGCCACCATAGAACAGGGCTAAGCCGGGGGCGGTCATCATGAGCACCAGGGCCGACGCTGTCAGCATCCAAGCCACATCGCCTTTATCCAGCTTGTCTGCAGGCGGACTTTCCGCGGCCGGAGCGGCCGCCACAGTTGCCGGCGCCTCGGAGGGCGTCTGACTCGCCTCATCGGCCAACAGACCGACCGATGGAAGGGCCAATAGAAAACACACGCCAAGCAGACACGTTTTGACACTCAAGGACATCTCCGCTGATCCCTTCAAGCGCTAAGGAAACTTCGGTAAACAGACGATGCTATCGGCGTTGATCCGCGGGAGTGGACCGCCCGCACCGCCACGACTTTCCCCGGGGCCGATCACACAAGCCACTGGTTCCCCACGCCCCGGCGCCAGGCTCTTTTCCCGGTCGAGCGGGCGCCACGGCCGGTCATCACTGCGTCGCGGTACCCGCTTGCGATCGGCTCGGACGAGCGACCGCCGGGCCCGCAGCGCCAAAAGCCGAACCCGCGGGCAACCTACGCAGCCTCGGCGACGGGGCCCACTGCCCCTCCTCGCAATTGGTGTGCCGCCGAGAGAAGAGCGGCGTGTAGAAAGTACGTAACCCTCTACTTCCTATGGAGTAACAAACACGGAACTGTGGGCAAACCAGGGATCATCCTCGGAGGGGGGCCGGGGACATGCCCAGCCCTCGGGCGTCTCCGCCGGAAAACTAGGCACAGCCCTCGATGGCCGCGTGCTGGTAATCTGGGGAAGAAGCGACGAACGTACCGGACCGGTCTTGCCGATCTCGCGGGATAAGCCACGTCTTCTGAATTTTCCAACCAGTCGAGCGGGGCTGCGCGCCGATTCCGCAATGTTGCAAAGCCAGGGAGAACGGCAGCGGCGGCGCTCAACGCGGTCCGTTCGATTGAAAAACGGAGGATGTTTGGGATTTCGAGCGGATGTCGCGCGGGGCGGTGGTCTCCGGCTGGCGCGCGCCTCGATTTGCCCGCGCGGGCTCGTGCACCCCGGAAGACGCAGCCGTTGTCTAACGACCTTGCGAACGGGAGCGTTTCGCGTTCCTCCGTCCGTGAGATCGTCATTGGGGCACACGGCGCGGGCGCGGACGAATGGGCTGTTACTGCGAAGGTCGACGTAGGCAGCGACCTGATTGTGACTGCGTCTGGTCGAGACGGCCATCGATACCGCACGCGGAGAGACTTAAACACGAACCCGACGCGTGAGTAAAGAACACCTCGTCTCGAGTTCGGGTGAGTGTCGAACGGGCTGCCCTTAAGCCAAGACGGGGGGCTCGTGGACTGCCGCCTGCGGCATCCGCCGGAAACGGTACGGAGAACCGAGGCAGGAGAAAGGACTATGATGTTGGTCAGATTCACACAGGGCAACTGGGCGTTTGCCGCGATCAGCTTTGCCGCAACGTGGTGTGCCTTCGCAGGGAGCGCTGTGCAGACCTCCCCGGCTGTCGGTCAAGAACCGTGTGCCGCACCCGCTTCCACTCGCATCGCAGAGCCCTCTTGTGGCGAGACGTCCTGTTGCGAAGAGCACGCCAAGAAGGACGGGAAAGATCATTCGGGCTGCTGTGGAAGCAGCATGGTTCCAGAGTGTGAAGAAATCTGCGGACCGACGCTCGCTCCGCTCGGCGGCCTGCTGTGCGAAGAGTCCGAGCTGGGCGACCCGTTGGAACTATTCGGAGATTCCCCGGGCGTGGACCACTTGGGCGGATGGTTTCAGTTCGGCTATCACAGCAATTCCAACGGGCTATTTAACAACCATGACAGCCAATTCGGGCTCCACCAGTTCTGGCTCTATTTGGAACGGGAAGCGGACGGCTCCGAAGGACTTGGATGGGGTTATCGAGTCGACGTCGTTTACGGATTGGACGGTCCGGACACGCAAAGCTTCGGGAACAATCCCGGCAATTGGGACCTGACCACCAGTTTTACGCACGGCTCGTATGGTTGGGCCATCCCCCAGGCGTACCTCGACTTCGCGTACGAGGATTGGTCGGTCAAAGTCGGCCACTTCTACACGTTGGTCGGTTACGAGGTGGTTCCTGCGCCGAACAACTTCTTCTACAGCCATGCCTACACGATGTATAACAGCGAGCCGTACATGCACACCGGGGCATTGGCCACGTACGGCGGATTGAAAAACGTCGAAGTCTACGCCGGATGGACCGCGGGGTGGGACACCGGCTTCGACCGACTTGCAGGAGGCGATCGTTCGGGAGGAAGCAATTTCCTGGGCGGAGCGAGCGTGGAACTCGGTGAGAAGGCCACGTTCACCTACATCACAACGCTCGGCGACCTCGGTCACCGGGGGGAAGGCTACTCGCACAGCCTTGTTTTGGACGTGAGCATTACCGAAAAGCTGAACTGGGTGTTTCAAAGCGATTTGGTTGAAACGACGCCGGACTTCAATTCGGCGGGAGCCAATCACCAATTCAGCGTGAACCAGTACTTGTTCTACACATTCAGCGACCGCGTGAAAGCCGGCGCCCGAGTCGAATGGTGGAAGAGCAACGGCAACTCGCAGTACGAAGCCACCTTCGGCGTGAATGTGCGCCCCCATGCCAATCTGGTCATTCGTCCGGAGATTCGCCACGACTGGAATCCCGGACTGGCGCGAAACTTCACGACCTTCGCCATCGACGCGATCATTACGTTCTGATCGGATTGGCTGACTCAACCGCGCTCAAGACGCCCTGCGGCGGGCTTCACCGCGTCCGCCTCAGGGCGTCTTGTCTATATTGCTCAGATGATAAGTTATTCTCGCGCGGAGCCACAGAAAACGCAGGGACCCAGAACGATGGCCGCTTTCCGGTCGGAGCGTCTTTGCTTGTGAACGGATGATTTTTCACGTCACACCAGCAAGCGCCAGGCTCGGGCGGACGTTCTTTTCGAACGAGGGCTTCCAGATGCCCCTGAGGCCACCGCACCTCTGCGCGAGAATTCGTTGCGGCAAGAACTTACCGCT
>JAADHY010000726.1 GCA_013151585.1 Planctomycetota bacterium | reverse complement strand
GAAAGCCGGAACGTTTCATGCCGCGCGTGGCCAGCACCTCTTGAGGCGTCCGCGGTCGGCGGCGCGCCAGCTCGATGATCAAGTCGTCGCGGAGCACTCGTCGCACAGGGCGGTCCAGTTCAGCCGCTTTCTGCTCCCGCCACCGGATTAGCTCGCGAGCCACGGCCAGCTCGCGCGGACGGAGCCGATGCAGGCCCGACACCCGCCGCCAGCTCGCACCGCTGCGTTCTTCCTGGACCTCGGAGACCATCCGTTCGAACTCCGATTCGGCCCATTCCAGCCGATTCCGCCGCTCCAAGTCTGCTCGCTGCTGATGCCAGATGGGGAGCAGGTAGCGGACATCGTCCAGCGCGTAGGCGACTTGTTGCGGCGACAGCGGCCGACGGCTCCAGTCCGTCCGCGTCTCCGAGCCGTGCAGCCGCCGGCCCAGTACCCGAGCGACCAGGTTTTCATAACTCAATGGATAGGCCCGACTCCGCAGTCCTTGCGCAATCTGAACGTCAACCAGGCGACGCGGAGCTAGGCCGGTTTCGCGCAGACAGAACCGGACCTCTTCTCGTCCGGCGTGCGTGACCACCGTCGTCCGGCGGTCCGCCATGATGCTCCACCAACTGCCCAAGTCTTCCACGCGGAGCGGGTCGACGGAGACGCAGCGATCCGCAAAAGCGAATTGGAGCAAACAGAGACGCGGACGATAATAGTCGTCCGAAATAAACTCCGTATCAAACGCTACTTCTCCGGCATGGCGAATCTGCAGGCAGAGGTCTTCAAACGTTGTTTGGTCAACAATCAACGAGGTCGTCATGGGATACGAGACTTCTTCACAGGGGATTGCTATGGACGGCATCCGTCCAGCTCGCATCGTGGCATGCATCGCTCCGCGGATCAAGGCATCGACCATCGGACGATTGAAGCGGCTCCGGCGGCGCTTTCTGTCTCCGTCTTTTTTGCAGTTCCGGGTCTGTCGGTTCGAGCCGGGCGGAGATATAATCGCAATAGCCGGCGGATGGGACCGCTGGAGCGCAACATCGGCTGGAGACGGGCGTGCCCGAGCCGGGCGGCGGGGTTGCGCGACTGACCCCGCAGGGGCTCCGGCGGTAGATTTTGGTGGAAAAAACGTCCATCTCTGGGGCTACGGGAAGACCATCGTCGAGGAGACGTATTGTGCTTGTCCGCGTGCAACTGACTCGGATCATTATCAGCGAGCTGAACGACCAGCAGATTGTGTACCTGAGCGAGGTGGACGGCGACCGGTCGTTCCCGATTCTGATCGGCATTTTCGAGGCGACGAGCATTGACCGGGCTGTCCGCGGAGAGCGGGCTCCGCGCCCGCTCACTCATGACTTGCTGAAGAACGTGATCGAAGAGCTGGGCGGCGAGGTGCAGGACGTTGTCGTCACGAACTTGATCGACCACACGTATTACGCCGTGATTCGCGTGCGCAAGGACGGCGAGCTGATCGAAATCGACAGCCGCCCCAGCGACGCGATTGCCCTATCGGTCCATTACGATCCCCCTCTGCCGATCTACGTCGAGGAATCGGTGTTGGATCAAGTGGCGTGAGTCCATTCGGTTTCGTTCCGTTTCTTCACAACGCTCCTCGCCGCGCTGCCGCTTCGGCGGCTTGTCGTCGCCGTCGGCCGCTCCCTCATTGAGAGATTCTCCATGTCTGACAAGGTTGAGATCCACGGAGTCACGCTTTATCTGAGTCAGCCGGACCCGTCGCCGGGCGAATGGATCGGCCAGGACGAAATCTTGCAGCAACTGCTGGCCTGCTGGCTCGTCGTCGACGACAAAGACCTTCCTTTGACGCCCCGGCTGGTCGGTCCGCCCGGCATCGGCAAGACGACCCTCGCCACCGCCGGCGCCCGCCGGCGCAAACAGGAACTGTACGTCTTCCAATGCACGGCGGATACCCGTCCCGAAGACTTGCTGGTCACACCCGTCTTGTCCGAAAACGGATCGATTCTGTATCACGCCTCGCCGCTGGTCACGGCCATGCTGCGCGGCGGTATTTGCGTTCTAGACGAAGGGAACCGCATGAACGAGAAGTCATGGGCCAGTCTGGCTCCGCTGCTCGACCACCGACGTTATGTCGAGTCGATCGTAGCGGGCATCACGATTCCGGCCCACCCGGACTTCCGTTGCGCCGTCACGATGAACGACGATGAGTCGACTTTCGAGGTTCCCGACTACATCATGAGTCGCCTCCAGCCGACGCTGACGCTGACCCACCCCAGCCGCGAAGATGAAATGGCCATTCTGCGGTACCACCTGCCGTTTGCGGATGAAGAGCTGTTGGACCTGACGGTCGAGTTTCTGCAGCAGGCGCACGAGCTGAAGCTGGATTTTTCGACCCGCGATGGCATCAACGTGCTGCGGTATGCTCTGAAACGAGCCGCGCAGGCCCCCGACCACCCGCTGAGCAAGGACCGGGTTTGGCGTGAAGCCCTGCAAAGCTGTCTCGGCGAAGAGGCTTTGGACCTCGACTCCTTGGCTCAGAGAAAAAAGGAGGCGCTCGGCGGCAGCGTGATCCCCATGGGGCTGGGCGACTTTTTCTTCCCGCCGGACGATCCGTTGCATCCGGACACGGTGGATGAGGACGAGTTCGACGACGATTTCGATGGGGAGTTCGACGAGGACTCCTCTGGCTAGACTGGCCCCGCGGATCATCTCGACATGCGCGACATGCGATTCGATCATCTGGAACAGTGGCGGCACACGCATGCGTTCGGTCAGGACCGAAAGCGGCCCGGTGAACCCCGCACGATCGCGGTGATCGCC
This sequence comes from Planctomycetota bacterium, assembly GCA_013151585.1. Lineage (GTDB taxonomy): Bacteria > Planctomycetota > Planctomycetia > Planctomycetales > Planctomycetaceae > JAADHY01. Next base: position 3,319 of record JAADHY010000726.1, on the reverse strand, counting down.
ATCACTGCTGCGATGACGGTCGTCGAAATCGCGACGGGGTTCATCTTCGGTTCCATGGCCTTGCTCGCTGACGGCCTCCATATGGCCTCGCATGCCGTTGCGCTGACCATCAACGCCTTTGCCTACATTTATGCGCGCCGTCACGCCTACGACACGACGTATAGTTTCGGTACGGGCAAGGTCAACGCGCTCGGCGGCTTCACCGGGGCCGTGTTGCTTGTCGTTTTTGCTATGATGATGGCCTGGGAAAGTGTCAAGCGACTCGTCTATCCTGTGGAGATTGCGTTCGATCAGGCTATTTTGGTCGCTGTGTTGGGTTTACTTGTCAACGGGGCTTCGGTCTTCATCTTGGGCCATCATGATCATCCGCACGGATCCGATGAAAACACCGATCACGATCGACACAGGGGCGCGGATCATAACCTTCGGGCGGCGCATCTCCACGTCATGGCCGACGCTCTGACATCACTGCTTGCGATCTTCGCTTTGCTGGCCGCCAAATACGCCGGCCTAATCAGGATGGACCCGCTGATGGGAATCGTCGGCGCTGTTTTGGTGTCGCGATGGTCGTTGGGATTATTGCGTGATACCAGCGCGGTCCTGCTCGATAAGCAAGGTCCCGAAAGAATTCAGTCGCGAATCAAGGAATGCATTGAAGACGATCAGACTTGGATCGCCGACCTTCATCTCTGGTCGATCGGGCCGAGAATTTATGCCCTGATCCTTTCGGTGGTGACACGCGATCCGCGTCCGCCCGAGTATTACAAAGAGTTGATTCCCCCTGACCTTGGGTTAGTGCACGTGACCGTCGAGGTTTGCGAAAGCGTCGGAGCATCTTCTGGTCAGCGAACCGCGTCTCAGGGTAGCCGCACGACGTTTTCGTGAACCGCGCTGGCAGTTTGACTGCGCGGTGCTCTTCCGAACGAGCCATGACGTTTCGACATTGACTGAAGGGCCCTGCCCCGGCCATGAAGCCTTCCTAGACCTTGGTCGTTTTGGTTGTCTGGCACAGGGATGCGGACATAAACGAATGGTAGCAGAGTTCCTCAGAATCAGTCCGCGGATTTCGGTGCTTCCGGTGGTGCACGGCAGCGGGGACTGCGCCGTCGAGGTCCGGCGGGTGATGCTGTCGGAACCTTTCGACTGCGTGGCGGTGCCACTGCCGCCGTCGTTCCAGGAAGACGTCGAGCGAGCCATTCCGATGCTGCCCCGCATCTCAGTGGTCATTCAACCGGAATCCTGGTCGCACAACTGGCAATCAGAACCAGATGAGGATCAACCCGATCGCGAGGCCAGTTACGTCCCGATCGATCCGTGCCAGCCGGTGATTGCGGCGTTACGCATTGCGTTGCAGGAGCACATCCCGCGCGCTTTTATCGACCTGGAGACGACGAAGTTCTGGAGCCGGCCGGCGGTGCTGCCCGATCCTTACGCTTTGAAACGGCTGCCCGTGGAAAAGTTTGCTGCCGGCGTCCTTCCGGCCTTGCCCCCTCCGCCCGACGGACAGCCTCGGGACCGGGTCGTCACGATGGCCTACCGACTGCGACGCCTGGAAGAGCGGTTTCGTTCCATCTTGCTGGTCTGTTCGATCACCGATTGGCCGTGGATCAAAGATGCCTACTTTGACCGCGTTGAACCCTCAGCCGCCGATGAGGACGTTGAACCGACGTGTCTCTACGGAGTCACGCCGCAAACGCTCATCTTCCTGCTCGGCGAGCTGCCTTTCATCACGGGGCTCTACGAGCGGGCTCGGGCGGAACTCGATGATGACCAGAACCTTTCGATCGACGGTCTGAAACAACTGCTGCTGACGACGCGTGATCGCTATCAGCACGAGTTGCGGTCGTTGGCTCGGCGAATTACGCCGAAAATGTTGTCGATCTATTTCCAATACGTACGGAACTTGTCCCTGATTGAGCGGCGGCTGACGCCGGACCTGTACACACTGGTCATCGCCGCCAAACAAATCGCGGGTGACCAATTTGCCATCCAACTGGCGGAGACAGCCCGCGAGTACCCTTATGCCGATCCCATTTTGGATCCGGTGGCGATGAGCGTTCAAGCGGCGCGGCTTCCCAACGGCGACATCGTTCGGATGAAAAGTCGCTTGCCGGGTCATCCCATTCTTTGGCGGCGATGTCAGTTGATTCCCCGACCGCCTCGCAAGCAGCAGCGTCAATGGCGCATGCAGTGGAATCCCTTCCGACAGTGCAGTTGGCCGCCGGAAGATGTCGCGATTGAACGATTCCGGACGCATGTGAAAGATGCGGCACTGGCCATCATGGGAGCGGACTTGGCTCGGACGGAAAAGTTCACGGCCAGCTTGAAAGACGGGCTTGACATCCGCGAAACGCTCCGCAATTGGTACACGGGCGACCTGTACGTCAAGGTTTTTCCGCCGAGTCGCGGTAACGTGGACGCCGTGCTTATGTTTTTCGACTCGCCGGCTGATCCACGGGACTATCCATGGCGAACCACGTGGATGGCCGAGCACGACCAGGAGTCCACGCTCGTGCTTTTCGCCACCGATTTTCGGCAAGAGATCATCGGTCCGGGGATCGGGCTTGCCAAGTACGGCGGCGCTTTGTTTTTGTATCCTCCGCGAACCATTCCCGACGTTTGGCAAGACCCTCGTTTCGACGCGGCGGACACGCTGGAAGAACGCCTGCTGCTGGCGGCGTGTACCTATTCGGAAGAATCGCACATCGCCGTGCTCAGCCAAGCCCCGCCAGGCCCCATTTGGCGGCGGATCGCGAAACGCTTCGGCAAAAAGCTGGTCCACGTGCCGCTCAGCCGCTTCAGCCAAGAAACCATCCAAAAGCTGCGACTGGTGCATGTACTGAACGGCCAACAAGTCCGGAGTTACGCCGCTTACTTCATCCGCAAGCCTTGATGCTGGATCAAGCTGATCGTTGGCTCAACCGCCTGATCCGGTGAAGCGGCGGCAATAGCCGGCTACTCGAAAATGTCTTCCAGTCGTTCGGCCGTCAGCACGCGTTCCGCCCAGAGCAGCCGCCGATCCGAATCGGCCGTCGCAATCCGTTGACGCACCTCGTCACTGAGTGGACCGAACTTGCTCTCGATCTGACGCATCAGCAGCTCGGCTTGCCCTTCTTCACGGCCTTTGCGCAAACCTTCTTCTCGCCACTGACGCGTCCACTCTTTCACTCGTTCCGCTAGCAACGTTCGAGCCTCCTGGAAATTGCTCAGCCGAGGCAAAGGCACCTCCGGCATCCGGCTCGGCAACAGTATCTCGCCCAACCATGCCACAAAGGCCCGAGCCAGCTCCGACTGACTCGGTTCCTGCAGCCAATCCGCC
>JAADHY010000720.1 GCA_013151585.1 Planctomycetota bacterium | reverse complement strand
CAGCCCCCTGCCGCCTGGACGGATGGACGAAATGGATCAAGCCGTGGCCGAGCAACATCGATCAGTGGACGCACTACCTGCATGGTCCCGACAACAACTCGGTTGCTCAAGACACGGTGATTGGTCCTCCGCGGCATTTTCAGTGGATCGCCGAACCGCGCTTTTCGCGCAGCCACGATCACCTGGCCAGCGTGAGCGTGGTGGTTTCCGCGCGGGGACGGCTGTTCTCGATCGTGGACAAGGGCTCGATCGCGTTCGTTGCGGCGAGCCCTCGCTGGCGTCTGGAAGCCCGCGATGCCTTCAGCGGCGTACTGCTTTGGGAACGGCCCATTGCCAAGTGGGAATACCATCTGCGAGACTTCCGGAGTGGACCGGCCGACTTGGCCCGCCGGCTGGTGGCGGTGGAAGACTGCGTGTATGTCACACTCGGGTACGGCGAGCCGGTTAGTATTTTGGACGCAGCCACGGGGCGGACGATTCGAACCTGCGCCGGCACTGAGGGCACACAAGAAATCGTCTACCGGGACGGCGTCTTGTATCTGGTGACGGGTAAGCCGAAATCCGATTGGGGGGCCCGTGAGGCTCAACAGATCGTAAGCCAGCCTGGCTATCGGCCTCCGTTCCAGCGATACACGCCTCCCGCATCCGACAAGAACTTGATGGCTGTCGACGCTGCGACCGGCCAGGTGCGTTGGCGGATCACCGGGCCCCTCGTGCGAGATTTAATGCCCTCGACTCTCGCAGTCGACGCCGGCCGCGTCTTCTTCCAGAATGCGGAGGCCGTTGTCTGTCTGGACGCGGACAGCGGACAAACGAGGTGGACGACACCACGACCCGTGCAGCGAAAACGGCTAGCCTGGTCCACCCCCACCTTGGTCGTTTATGACGGCATCGTCTATTCGGCGGACCGGAAAGCGGAACAGACCCAGGGGGAGCTGCTTTGGATTCCCAGCGGGGGTTACCATCAATACATCCGCGGCGCAGTGGAAGGCGAGCTGATCGCGCTAGACGCCGAAACGGGCAAACGGCTTTGGAGCTGTCCGGCGTGGGAAGGCTTCAACGCTCCGGTTGACATCCTGATTACGGACGGTCTGCTCTGGACGGGGCGTTTCGCGTGGGGCGATGACCCCGGCATTACGGAAGGCCGCGATCCCAAGACCGGCGAGGTCGTTCGCCGACGTCCTCCCGACCAGAAGTTCATGGGGCGCCGCATCGGGCATGCGCGCTGCCACCGTGTCCGAGCCACGCTCAGATACTTGCTGATGGGACGGCGCGGCTTCGAGTTCGTCGATGTGAAAACCGGCCAGATGATTGCGAACCGTTTCGTACGCGGTATTTGTCAGTTCGGGTTTTTGCCGGCGAATGGGCTCTTGTACGCTCCGCCGCACGCGTGCGCCTGCTCGGTGACGGACTTGCTGAAGGTCGGATTCTTGGCGTTGGCGCCGGCCGGAGATCAGGAACGCGAGATCCGGGCGGCGTCGGACACCGCGCTGGAACGCGGACCGGCGTACTCCCAACTTGCCACGTCCGGCGACTCACCGACTTCCCGTGCGAAATCTTCACGAGATTGGCCGACTTACCGTCATGATCCCTTCCGCAGCGGAGCGACGCCCCATCCCGTTCCCCCGGACCTTTCCGCCGCGTGGACGACGCCGCTCGGCGGCAAACTGACCAGCCCCGTGGTGGCGGACCGAGTGCTTCTAGTCGCTCAGACTGACGCCCATCGCCTTCATGCGTTGGATGCCAACACAGGCCAACCGCTCTGGACTTTCATGGCCGGAGGCCGGATCGACTCACCGCCGACCGTTTTCCGAGGCCGCGTATTGTTCGGTTCGGCTGACGGATGTGTTTACTGCCTCCGACTCGACGATGGCAAGTTGGTCTGGACTTTCCATGCCGCTCCGCTCGACCGGCAAATCGTCGTCAAAGAGCAACTGGAATCGACTTGGCCCGTTCCCGGCAATGTGCTGGTCGTGGACGGAGCCGCCTACTTCGTGGCAGGACGATCCAGCTACCTCGATGGGGGCCTGTTCCTTTATAAGTTGGACGCTGCGACCGGGAAGGTTTTGAAAGCCGTGAAGTTTGAAGTCGAAAAGGCGAAGCGAGACCGGGGCGGTCTTTCCGGCGGCCACTTGCCCGATGTTCTCTCGGCCGACGAAACCTCGATCTTCATGCGAAACTCCCGCTTCGATCGTGACCTGATCCCTCAGAAGCCAAAAGTTCCTCATCTGTGGTGCTCGGTCGGCTTCCTGGACGACACCTGGTGGCATCGGACGTATTGGCAGTTCGGCACGACCATGAGCAGCGGTTGGGGCGGTTGGCCGCGAGCCGCTCGGCGCGTCCCGGCGGGCCGGCTGCTAGTGACGGATGGGACCTGGGTCGCTGGCTACGGAAGAAATCAGTACGACATTCCCGGCGCCCACATCGGCGTCGATGCGGAAGGGGTTTGGGGACCGATCGCCTCGGGATCGGGACGCTGGACCTATTACCGGTTGTACGCCCGAAAACTGGATCGATCGGCTCCGTCGAAGAACAGACGGCGCTCGGCGTCCGCACCGAAGCAACAGTCTGGCTGGTCGCGGCGAGTCTCAGTTCTCGTGCGGGCCATGGTCCTGGCCGACCGGACTGTTTTCGTCGCCGGCCCCCAGGACCCGCTTCGACGCGTGCCGCACGAGCCGTCCGAAGTGGACCAGCTCGCCAAAGCCTTGGAAAGCACGCAAGGCGGACGCTTGCTGGCCGTCTCTCTGGAAGACGGCCAGGTTCTTTCGGAGCGGCCTCTTTCGAGTCCGCCCGTTTTTGACGGGATGGCCGCCGCCTACGGACAACTGTATCTCACCACAAGAGATGGCCGTGTGGTCTGCTTGACCTCTGCACCCTGAGCAGGACCACTCACGCGTCGAGATGGCAAGAATCGCCGCGGCGTCTCGCGAAGGCCTCTCACAGCCCGGCGTGAAATCCGACGGGATTGACGGCGCCCGCGGATCCGGTAAGCCACGCGACGCCGGGCAGTGACGAGGGCCGCCGGCAGAGGGAACGGTTTTTCGAGGCGCTGTTGGCAGTTCCTCAGGGCGACGCTGGCAGCGGCGCGATCCGAAAACCGCGGAAAGCCAAGTCGGTTGTCGGGTCGTGGCCTTGCAAGCTGATGTGCCCGGCTTTCAAGCGAAGTCCACGTCGAGGGTTTTCGTCAGGACGACGCGTATCGGTCCAGTCGGTGACCTGAATGCCGTTCACCCACGTCGCAATGTGTGCCCCGTGCGCGATCAGCGTCACTGTGAACCATTCGCGATCGTTAGGAATCACCCAACGCGCCGTGGTGCGGCGGAAAATTGCACCCGTTCCTGCATTGGACGGCTGGCTGCGGTCGCCGTCCTTGAACCCGTTGTGAATCTGCACCTCGTAGCCGTTCGACGGAGCCTCTTCGGTGCCGGGCATCGCGCGGAAAAAAACGCCGCTGTTCAGCTCATCGCCGTATGTGATCGCTTCCCATTGCAATATGAAGTCCGCCCAGGTTCCTTCCGTCTCCAGAAATCCGGGGCCGTTTTTCACTCGGATCGTTCCGTCTTCCACCGAAAACGTACTCTTCGAACCAGGCACGACTCGCCAGCCGGTCAGGTCCCGGCCATTGAAAAGGGATTGCATGCCCAACGGCCGCACAAAAATGTTTCGAAACTCGATCTTGCCCTTGTTCTTTTGCAAAGCGATTCGGCCGGCGCGAACAACGGCGTCCGACGTATCCTGGAAGTCAAGAATCGGCTTCCCGTCCAGCTTGACCCGGAAGCGGTTGCCTTCGGCCCGGACGTGGTATGTGTGCCACTCGCCTTCCACCGACACGGGCGAGTCGATCCGGACTCGCCCCACGAAACTGCCTGTAGGGTACGTCTTGTGGGAATCGCAAAGGTTGAGCTCATAACAATCGCGAGCCGGGTCTTTCGGCTCCAGAGGCGATCGCAGGATCACGCCGCTGTTGCCCCCTTTTTCCAACCGGAAATCCAAGCGCAGTTCAAAGTCCGCGAAGGGCACGGTGGTCAGCAGCAGGCCGAGCGGACCGGTGTCTGCCGTGATAACGCCGTCTCGCACGCTCCAGTTGACGTCATTGTCCGCTTGCCAGCCATAAAGGGTTTGGCCGTCAAAGAGCTGGAACCAACCCTCCCGCAACTCCTCCGCCGAAAGGAGCGGCTTCGGTGGCGGCCCCGACGTTTCCTGGGAACGTTCCCCCTTCGAAGCAGTTTCTCGATTCGAACGCGACCGATCGCCCGCTTTCTTCGATGTCGCCGGAGCCGCCGACGGCGACTCCGACTGCGAGGCGACTTCTTGCGAAGAGGGTGCCCCGGAAGAAGTGTCCGTCGGGGCAGAACATCCCCCCAAGCCAACCAGGCCGATCAGACAAAACGCCAGGCCCAACTTCCCGCAGAACGGCCGAGACGGCCATCGAACCGCACATTCAACCACACTTTGCATGCTTCTCTCCTTATCGATCTCCGATTGTGTTTTCCGATTGCTGCGTTTTTCGGCTGCACTCGGTGGTGCGTCTCAGCCTGAAAACGGTTACGCGGTTTCATTGCTCCGAGATCATTCAGGGCGAGCTCTATTGCAGACGGCACTCTCTGCCCCGACGTTACGACTGAACTGGCTGCCGAAACGGCTCGACATCGACTCCATGAATCCTTCGGACTCGTCAAACTACGGTCGAGCTGGCAGCGTGATGACCGACACGCTGCGCGGCGGCAATCGGATTGACAGTTGCCGGCCGCTGACGGTCAAGCTCTCCACTTTCACGCTTACCCGGTCTGGCTCGTGCAGCGTGTTGGCTGCCAGAATGTCCGGCCCCGCTAAGAACTGCCAGCGAGCCGTCCGGTCTGGCGAGAAGCCCTCGAACTGAAACACCGTCGGAACGTCCTTGTCCGCGTGACGGTTGATCGCCAACAGCACTAAAGTCTTTTTCGCGTCGTCCACGAGAGCCATGACATCGACGATCGGCGCATTCTGGAAGCCCGGCAGGTTGTGCAACCGCTTCGCAGAAAACGCCGGCCCCTCCAGCCGGACCGCGACCGGCCAGCGGCCGGGTTGGGTTGAATACATTCGCCGGGCCCAATAAACGGGGTTCGCGAAGACCACTTGGCGGACTTTCCGCAAGCCACCGCCGTGATTGGCCAGTGCGCTATGCGTGATCAGTTCCACTTCACCGTCCGCTCGAACCGCCGTGTGGACAATGCCCGCCCAGAACAACGCCTCGGCAATCCCGGCGTTGTTTGGAAGCTTCGGACGGTTTGTGAAAACCTGTAGCTCCGTGATCGCGACCGTGCCGGCCGGGACCCGTCGCCGCAATTGACCGGACAAGGCACGGAGCTGATGCTGATACGCCCACGGAAATCCCACCACCGACCACCACACTTTCTCCGGATCGGTCTGAGGTGAGATGCCCCCACCGATCAGCGTGTGCACACTGACCCGCTGCAGAATGTCCGCACAGCGCTCGACCAACACGCGGTTCCAACGCAAGTCGTTGCCATTGGCGATGAACCGGATTGACGGATCGCGTTGTTTCATCGCCGCGACGAACTGACGATATCGCTCGGCGTACTCTTCCGCCGAGCAATGTCCGATTTGCCATTGCCCGTACAGTTCGTTCCCGATCTCCCAATATTGAACCCGGTAAGGCTCCGGATGTCCGTTGGCCGCGCGCCGCTTGCCCATGGGCGAGGTGGCCGGCCCGTTGCAGTACTCGACCCAATCGGCTGCCTCTTCCGGAGTCCCGTCGCCGGCGTTAACGCAAATCATTGGCTTGGCCCCCACCAGCTCGCAGAACCGCATGAACTCGTCCGTCCCCACGTGATTCGGTTCCGGCATGTTCCACGGCCGATTGAGCCGGATCGGTCGGTCGTCGACGGGACCGATGCCGTCCTTCCAGTGGTAGCCACTCGCGAAATTCCCGCCGGGCCAGCGCAGCAGCGGTAGACGGGAGTCCCGGATCATCCGAACGATGTCGGGGTCCCACCCGTCTCGACAATCAGACGGAAAAAGAAAGCACTGATCGATCCAGATCGCAGCGGGACCGGTCATCGAGATCTCCCAAAGGAACGGCTCGGTCGTCCCGACGCCGCTT
>JAADHY010000156.1 GCA_013151585.1 Planctomycetota bacterium | reverse complement strand
ATTACACGATGGAGAAACCCTTGAGTATGAGTTCTATTACAAGCCAAAAGCCCTTCACGTGCATCCAGTGCTCGATCGTTTGGTCTTCTTGCTCCGTCCCGACGGAGTGCGCTTGCGATGGCTGACGGACGGAGAAAACGAATGGACGGGATTACCCTTGGACAACGAGGTCCAGGAGCCGGACCACCGGCAGGGCCCGTCGCCGTTGCCTTTACGGGCCGGCGGCTGGAACCGGATCCGCTTGACGCTGAAGGACGGCATGCTGCGGCTCAGCCTGAACGGCACGCTGATCTACGAACGGCCAATGGAACGCGAGAACAACCGACTGTTCGGCTTCTACCACGACAAGAGCCGGGAAGCCGTGCGGGTGCGACGCGTCCTCTTGCGCGGCGACTGGCCCGAGCGGCTCGAGGCGGAAAGGATCGCCGACTGGTTCGTACCGGCCGATCCCCAGCGATACCAAGCGCTCGGCCCGAGCCGCGCCGATCTGATTGGCGAGTCGCTTGTGCCGCTGGTAGCTTACGACGTCTGGCGGCAGGCACGGCGACTGACACCAGAGCAACGATACCGCTTCCTGTTCGATTGGGTTGTGCCAGGGAACGATCATAGGATCATCCGGCTGTACGGAGACTTCACGCCGACCGATCCGCCCGCCTCGGCCGCCGATCCGGCTCGGGCTGCTGTGTCTGCTGCTACCGTGACCGCTGCTAACGCTGCGGCCACTGTCGGCGGCCGACGCGTTCAAGTGGGGGGCGAGCTGGTCGTCCCGGCGCTGGAACTGATCGCAACGGCAACCGAATTGAACCGACTGGGAGAGCTGAACAAGGCCATCCAAGAGGCGAAAACCTCCAGCCCGTCGGCGCAACGCTCTCGCCTGGCCATGCTCGCACTGATCCGGATCGCTCAGGGACGCCTCAATGAAGTCAACCCGTTAATGAAAGAACTGTACTCGCTGCTGGTTCAGGTGCCGAAACACGCACCCGCCGATCAACGCTGGCCCGAATTCCTGGTGGCTCGAGAAGCCGTCCGCCACACCGAAACACGGTCATTGGCCTTGACGCTTCTGGATGAGCTCGTGTCCGATCAGATCAACACACAATGGCCGGACGTGGACCCGATCTGGAAACGCCACGCGCGCCGTCTGTTTTCGCTGGCACAACAATGGGCGATGTCCGAGGACGAACGGCCGCAGCCGGTGCCTTTATCGCTCGGCAATTGGGATGTGGTCACGCATGTGAACGCATTCACCCGCGGACGCGGAGCTCCGCCAGCCGCCTGGGTGCTCTGGCCCGGACAGGTGGATCACCTCGCCGGCCACCGCGAGGACTACCTTTATTTCAAGGTTCCGCTCCGCGGCGACTTCGAGGTGACCTGCGAACTGCAGTCACCCGGCCCCTTCGCCACTCACGTGATGGTTGCAGGCTTATCGGTCCAGCCGGATTCTCCATGGTCGGGGGCACCCACGCGCAACTTCATCGTCCACCGCTTCCGACGCGAGATCAAGAAGGGCTTGCTGGAACCGCCCATTCCGTACATCGGCCGCTGGTATCGCTGCCGCGTCGCTGTTCGCGATGAAGCCTGCACTTTTTTCGTGAACGACCGGCAGGTGTACCAAACGCAGTTGCCTCGGGAGCATGATCCCTGGGTCGCTTTGCACGCCGGTGCGTCAGCCTACAACACCGTTCGCAATGTTCGGATCACCGGCCGGCCAACGATCCCCGACGAGTTACGCTTGACCGCTCTGCCCGACCTGACCGGCTGGCTGGCTCATTACTACGACGAGAAGCTGGACGGCAACGAGCCGGACTGGCGAAAACTGGGCGATGAGATCATCGGCCGGAGGCGGGAAGAACTGGCCGGCACCGGAAGGCAAAGCCTCTTGCAATACCACCGGCCGATGCTTGAAGACGGCTGGATCGAATACCGGTTTTACTACCAGCCGGGCGAGCAAATGGTACATCCGGCGTTGGATCGGCTGGTATTCTTGCTCGAGCCGGACGGCGTTCGACTGCACTGGCTGACCGACGGTAGGTATGACCGCACGGGGATCGCGCCCAACAACGCAGTCGACGAACCACAGTGCCGACGGGGACCCGACCGTTTGCCGCTCCAACCCGACGCTTGGAACCAAATGCGGCTGACGGTCGTCGGCGACACAGTGACGCTGACGTTGAACGGCAAACGGATCTACGAGCGTCCGATCGAGCCGACGAACCAGCGCATGTTCGGGCTGTTCCACTACGCGGGCGAGACGATGGTGCGCGTCCGCGATGTGGTTTATCGCGGCGACTGGCCGCGACGGCTCCCACCGCTTGACAAACAAATCTTGGCCACTGATCCGGCCGATCGGCTCCAGCTTGATCCGGCAAGGGCGACGGCTGAGCTCACGATCGATTTTCGCAAAGGCCGGCCGGCTGCCAAGCAAATCGATCTGCAAGGCAAGCGCCACTGGTATCAATTCACCTCGGACGGCCTTCAGATCACCGTCCCCGGTGGCAAGAAGCCCCAGTCCGCACATGCTGTGGCTGGCGTCGGAGTGAAGGGCGACTTTGAGTTGACGATCGACTTCGATCGATTCCGGGCCGACAAGCCGGTGAAAGGCCGCTTGTCCGGCTTGGTCTTGTTGGCGAAGTTGGACCATCGGCCGGTCGCACAAGTGGCTGTGCAGCGCCGAGTGATCCAGACTGGGCAACACGTGATCGCCGCCGGTTGGGGCCTGCTCCGGCCAGACGGAAAGTGGCGGTACCGAGGCTTTCCGATCGGCTGGACGGCAACGAGCGGCCGGCTTCGCCTGGTCCGAATGGGCTCGGTGGTGTACCACCTCTTCGCCGAAACAGGAAGCGATTCTTTCCGGCTGATCCGAAGAACCGTCATCGGCCGCGACGCTCCGGCCGTCGTCCGCCCGGAGATCATCGTCTGGGCCGGCCACCCGAAGGGCACGACCCGTGTTGTCATCCGCAGGCTGACGGTGCGCGCGGAAGCGATCCTCGAACAGCCACCCAAACCAGCCGCAAAGGCCGGCGGAAAGTAGCGGGTGGAGAGTCGAGAATTGACGGTTGAGGGTTGTCGCGGACGGCTGCAACATGAAAGTTCTTCCGCGACCTGTTCGCCGCTGTTTTGATTCAGCCGGATCGATCCCGTATCATCGTGACCGCGCTGCAATTGGCAGTCTGAAATCGGTCCGAGGGGCCGCACATCTTGCGGAATGCTCCGCACTCCGTCCTCGCAAGAAAGGAAACTTGTCATGCAACGGCGACGAGCAGTGACGTCGATGATGGCGGCGGTGATCGGGATCGTGGTGTTGGTGGCGTCGGGCGATTCTGCGCTCGCCAAGCCGCCAGCGGCGGATTTGCAGCAAGGGTTTCAGCAGCCGCCGGAGTGGGCGCGGCCATGGGTTTACTGGTTCTGGCTGAACGGCAACATTACGCGCGAGGGAATCACCGCGGACCTGGAAGCGATGAAGCGGGCCGGCATCGGCGGTGTGTTGATCATGGAGGTCGACCAAGGCGTGCCGGAGGGAAAAGTCCCGTTCGCCAGCCCGCAATGGCGGAAGCTGTTCCAGCATGTCTGCTCCGAAGCCGACCGGCTCGGCCTGGAAGTCAACATGAACAACGACGCCGGTTGGTGCGGCAGCGGCGGGCCGTGGGTTCCGCCGGAACTGGCCATGCAGCGGCTGGTGTGGACCGAGACGCCCGTCGAAGGGCCGCGGCGTTTCGAAGGATCCCTTCCGCGGGCGAAAGCCGTTGCCGGCTACTACCGCGACGTGGCCGTGCTTGCGTTCCCCGCGCCGACGCGACCAGCCAAGATCATTGGCATCCGCCGCAAATCATTCCATTCGGCCATGTACCAGTCGCTGGCCGCCCGAGCCACCTGGCCGGCCGACCCGGTCGGCTCGACGGTGCCTCGGAACCGCGTCCTGGACCTCACCAAAAAAATGGACGCCAACGGACGACTCGTTTGGGACGTGCCCGAAGGCCGCTGGACGATTCTGCGGATCGGCCACACTCCGACCGGCAAGGACAACCACCCTGCGCCCGAATCCGGCCGCGGGCTGGAGTGCGACAAGCTCAGCCGCCGGGCCGTCCAGACGCACTTCGCGGGCTTTATCGGCAAACTCATTCAAGACGTCGGTCCGCTGGCCGGCAAGACGCTCGTCGCCACCCACATCGACAGTTGGGAAGTCGGCGTGCAGAACTGGACGCCGAAATTCCGCGACGAGTTCCACCGCCGACGCGGCTACGATCCGCTGCCGTGGCTGCCCGTCGTGACCGGGCGGGTGATCGGATCGCGGGAACAGTCCGAACGGTTCTTGTGGGACTTGCGGCAGACCGTCGGCGAATTGCTTTTGGAGAATTACGCCGGTTACATGCGCCAGTTGGCTCAGAAGCACGGGCTGCGGCTTTCGATCGAAGCCTACACGAGCTGCCCGGTCAATGAGCTGGAGTACGCCGGCCGGGCGGATGAGCCGATGGGCGAGTTCTGGTCGTGGCGGAAGTACGGTGCGGCCTTCAGTTGCACGGAAATGGCGTCAGCAGCTCACGTCTACGGCAAGCCGATCGTCGGGGCCGAAGCGTTCACGGCGACCAACGAAGAGGCCTGGCAGGGCCATCCGGGCAACATCAAAGACCTGGGCGACTGGGCTTTCTGCGAAGGCATCAACCGGTTCGTCTTCCACCGATACGCTCTGCAGCCGTGGCGGGACCGGCGGCCGGGCATGTCCATGGGACCGTGGGGGCTGCACTACGAACGCACACAAACCTGGTGGGAACTTTCGAAGGCGTGGCACGAGTATCTGGCTCGCTGCCAGTTCCTGCTCCAGCAGGGCCGGTTCGTCGCCGACATCTGCCTGTTGACGCCGGAGGGCGCGCCGCAGAGCCTCCGAGGCCAGCGGGCTTTCACAGGGCAGCGGCCTGATCTGCCGCTGGAGCGGCCGGGACACAACTTCGATCTGTGTCCGCCGGAACTCGTGTTGAAAATGACCGTGCGCAACGGCCGGCTGGTGCTGCCGAGCGGCATGAGCTATCGGCTGCTGGCTTTGCCGCAAGTCGAAACGATGACGCCCGAGCTGCTGGCGAAGGTCAAAGAGCTGGTCGAAGCAGGAGCCACGGTCGTGGGCGCGCCGCCGCAAAAGTCTCCCAGCCTGACCGACTACCCGCAGTGCGACACGGAGGTCGAGCGCCTGGCGGGCGAGTTGTGGCCGGGCCGCAAGCCACCGTCAGAAGTCGCTGTGGTCAGTCGCGGGAAGGGACGTATCGTTTGGGGCGGTGAACTGACGCAGTGGTACGCCGCGGAGCGGCCTTCGATCCCTCGGCTGGCCAATGCGAAGTGGATCTGGCACGACGGCGAAGGCGATCCGGCCCGGGCCGTACCACCAGGTGTCCGCTACTTCCGTCGCGAGTTCCAGCTCGACGCCAAGCGCCGCGTCCGTTCGGCTCAACTGGTCATCACCGCCGACAATTCCTTCGTCTGCTGGATCAACGGCCGGCAAGTGTTGACGGGAAACACCTTCCGCCACACCTTTCTCGCGAACGTCGCTCGCTATTTGAAGCCGGGCCAGAACGTGGTTGCCGTCGAAGCGCGCAACGCGGCCAATGCGCCCAACCCGGCTGGTTTGATCGCCGTGCTCCAGGTCCGGCTCGACGACGGCTCGACCTTCGTCCTTCCCACGGACGGCTCCTGGAGAAGTTGCAAAGAGCCGCCGGAAGGATGGATTTCCCCGGCGAAAGGGCCGGCGGATTCCCGTTGGGCGCCGGTTCGGGTCTTGGGACCGCCGGGAATCGCACCGTGGGGCGACGTCGAGGAATCGGATTCGTCTTCGGACCTGTATCCGGACGTGCTCGCTTTGGGCCGGGTGTTGGATCGGCTCGGTGTGCCGCCCGACTTCCAGTTCTTGGCGGCCAGCGGCGAGCGGTCCCTGCGGTACATTCACCGGCGGATCGGCGAAACCGACGTGTACTTCGTGGCCAACAAGCGGCCCGAAGCGGAAGCGGCCGTGTGTTTGTTCCGCGTTTCCGGCCGACGTCCGGAACTCTGGTGGCCGCGCACTGGCCGGATCGAACGCCCCGCGGTGTACGACGAAATCGACGGCCGTCTCTGCTTGCCCTT
>JAADHY010000160.1:11565-16235 GCA_013151585.1 Planctomycetota bacterium | reverse complement strand
AGAATTCTTGGCTGTGTCCCGGCGACTCTTTCCAGCGAACGCCAATCTATCAGCCTCGCACACTGCGCCCGCAACGCGTTATAATGCGGCCGAGAAAACGTAGTGACAAACGCGATGAGAGCTCGGCCCGGAGCATCTCGCGTCGACGTCGCAGCTCGGAGGGGCCGGCCTCTGTCGAAGCCGCTCCGGAAGCCGCTGTCCCGACGAACGCGACGGAGCGAATTGCTCCGGCACGACAGGGCGAGCCCTGCTGGTATCGAGAGTTCTTAACGGGTTCCCTGTTTTGAGGTAATCAGGCGGTCGATCGCTTGAATGCACAGGACCGCGGGCAGTGCCGGGCACGCCCCATGACGATCCTGCCAATCAGAGCGACGTGTGTGTTCTCGCCCGTGAAAAGCGTGCGATCTGACGGCCGAAGCTTTAGCTCCGGCCTCCGTTTCCAAGCGAACCGACACGGCATCGGCTCGCGTTTCGTAAGGAGGTCCGAAAATGGCGGAAGAGGAAATCGGTCGAGTGACCCACTATTTCAGCAAGATCAGCGTGGCCGCAATCGAAATTACCAAAGGGACGCTGTCTGTCGGTGACACGATTCACATCAAAGGCCACACCAGCGATTTCACCCAGACCGTCGATTCGATGCAACTGGAGAACGCGCCGGTCCAGCAAGCCACTGCCGGTCAGACCGTGGGAATCAAGGTCGTCGACCACGCCCGCGAACATGACGTGGTCTACAAGGTCACGGAAGAGTGATGCCTTTGGCAGCAGGATGGTAACGGCGAATCCGTCCGCGTCTGACATTTCGATTCCGATGAAGTTGCACCCGTGAGTCGCACTAGCAGGGAAACTTCTTCCCAGGATCGGCCGAGCCGTCTCGGATGGATTAACCGGTCGGTCGTTGGGATCGTCTTAGCCACGTTCTTCTCGGACGTCAGTCACGAGATGTGCACGGCCGTCCTACCGCTTTACCTGACCAGCATCGGGTTGGGGCCGGCGGCTCTGGGCGTGATCGAGGGCGTGGCAGACTTGCTGAAAAGTCTCTCCAAATTGGGAGGCGGGATTCTCGGGCATTACGTCAAGCGCAAGAAGCCGTGGGCGTCGGTCGGGTACCTCGTCACCAGCCTCTCCACCGGCGGAATGGGATTGGTCAGCTCGGTGGCCGGGCTGGTGTCGTTGCGGAGCCTAGCGTGGATCAGCCGGGGATTCCGCTCGCCGCTGCGAGACTACTTGCTTGCCGATGCCGTCGAGAAAACGCACTATGGTCGGGCTTACGGGTTGGAACGAGCCGGCGACATGCTCGGTGCCGTCAGTGGGCCGCTGCTGGCGACATTGCTGGTTTGGTGCGGAATTCAATTCCGGACAGTCATCCTTTGGACGTTTGTGCCCGGAGTGGCGGCGGCTGCGTTTCTGTTTTTCTTGACGCGGGAGCGGTCGACGACGACCGCGGCCTCACCCGAATCCGATGAGCCGAAAGTCCGACGGCGGTTTCCGAAGATATTCTGGCTATTTCTGGTCGGCGTCTTACTTTTCGGTCTGGGCGACTTTTCCCGGACCTTCTTGATCTGGTTGGCCGCTCGGCCGCTCGGCGAAACCGCATCCGCTCCGGGGACGCTCTCCATCGCGGCGCTGCTTTACGCGTTGCACAATCTGGTCAGTGCGGCGGCGGCGTATCCGGTGGGCTGGCTGGGAGACCGCCGGTCCAAGCTGCCGGTGCTCATTGCCGGTTACGGATTGGGCGTTTTGACGAACTTGTTGCTCGCTCTCTACTGGACTTCGCTGGCCTGGCTGACAATCGCCATCATCTTCTCGGGCATCTATATTGCGATTGAAGAGACACTGGAGAAAGCGGTGGCGGCGGAGTGGCTGCCTCGCGAGCTGCGCAGCCTGGGCTTTGGGATTCTGGCCTGCACAAACGCGGTTGGCGACATGGCGTCAAGCCTTTACGTGGGGCTGTTGCTACAGCGAGGAGCCTCGGAATACGCTTTCGGCATTGCGGTCGCGGCGGGAGCGGTCGGAGTTGTCTGGATGTTGGGGCTGATCTTGTCTCAGCGGCTCCCGAGCGAATGAGCTCCGGCTTCTCCAAAGAAGTCGCCGCGGCCGGGGCCGAGTCGCAGGCGCAACGGAGGCGCTCTTAGAACGCAACCGCTCAACAGGTTTGGCCGACACGTCTGGGAAACGTCGCTTGGTGCGGTACGACGCCGACGTTATGCTGAATTGGTGTTGGAAACACACACGCAAAGGACGAAACCACGGCACGCGGGACGTGCCTGGGAGAACCGAGGAGCCTGAGTCATGTTGGCGGCTGCCGAACTCACGATAGGAGCCGTTGTGTTGGTCTTCGGCTGGCAGTTGTTTCTGGCGATGACCGTCTTCGTCGGCTTCTACTTTGGCGGGTGGCTGATTCAGCGAGGAATCGATCGCATTGGCCGGGGCCGCGGGTTGGATGAGGAATTGGTCCGGTTTCTGGGCAAGGCGGCTCGAGTGACGATGGTTGTCGTCGGATCCGTGTGTGCTTTGGGAACTTTCGGCGTCGATGTCACGGCTTTGGTAGCCGGCTTGGGGCTCACCGGCTTCGCCCTCGGTTTCGCTTTGAAAGACATCATCTCGAATCTGCTGGCCGGCATTCTGGTCCTGATTTATCGGCCTTTCGGGCGGGGCGACCGAATCAAGGTAGCAGCCTTCGAAGGGGTGGTTCAGTCAATTGATCTGCGATACACCATCCTCAGCGACGACGATCGACGGTACTTCGTCCCGAATTCGATGCTTTTCACAAACCCGATCACCGTCGTCGAGCCACGGCAGCCGGCCGAGGCCGAAGCCGGCGCACCAACGCCCGCTCAGCCGCCAAAAGACTGACGAGTCTCCATGCGAAGCGCGGAGTTGAAAAGTCCCCGCGGAGAGAACCAGATCACACACAGCCTTGTTGGGAGAGAGCGATGCAAGACGGATTCCGAACGCCTCGAAAGAGCGGCCTGGCCCGACCGCTGACCGTGGGGCTCGTAGCCGTTGGCGTTTCCATGGTCATGGGGGCTATGTCCGAACCGGCTCGGACGGCCGAACGGCCGAACGTAGTTTTCATTTTGACCGATAACCACGGAGCCTGGACGCTCGGCTGCTATGGCAACCCGGACATCCGAACGCCCAACATCGATCGCATGGCCAAAGAAGGCATCCGCTTCACTCGGGCGTTCAGTTCCAATGCGGTCTGTTCGCCCACGCGGGCAACTTATTTGACGGGCTTGTTGCCGTGCCAACACGGCGTCCATTGCTTCCTCCGAGCCAACGAGGCTCAAATGGGGCCCGACGCTTACAGCACGATCGCCGAGTTTCACACGCTGCCAGAGATTCTGGCGGAAGCCGGCTACCACTGCGGGCTGGTCGGCAAGTGGCATTTGGGAAAGAACCTGGAACCGCAGGAAGGGTTCGTCGACTGGGTCACGATGCCGCACGGAGCCACCGCGACCTTCTACGGAGCCCGGGTCATCGAGAACGGCGAAGTGCGAGTCGAGCCGACTTACCTGACGGAGTTCTGGACAGAACGGGCCGTTCGGTTCATCGAGAAGTATCGCGATCGGCCGTTCTTCCTTTTCTTGTCGTACAACGGGCCGTACGCATTGGGATCGAGCCTGCTCCGGCCGGCTCAGAACCGTCATGCGGCCTACTACGCCGATAAACCTCTCTTGTCGTTTCCTCGCGAGCAAATGCACCCGTGGCTCTACAACAACAAGCAGTTTCTGAACAACATCCAAGCGATTCGGCGGGTGGCCGCGGAGGTGAGCGGCGTCGATGACGGCGTCGGCCGCGTGCTTGAGACACTCAAGAAATGCGGTCTCGACGAAAAAACGCTGGTGATCTTTACCGCCGACCAAGGCTGGAGCGGTGGGCAGCATGGCATCTGGGGGATGGGCGATCACACTCGTCCGTTGGCCGCGTTCGATTGCGTGATGCGTATCCCGCTCATTTTCCGACATCCCGGCAGGATCCCCGCCGGGATCACCTCCGACATCATGACGAACAACTACGACCTGATGCCGACGCTGCTGTCCTACCTTGGCCTGGGTGACCGGATGCCCAAGCAGCCACCGTCTCCCGGCCGCGATTACTCAGCCGTGCTGCGGGGCCAGTCGATCCCGTGGGAAAATGTGATCTACTACGAATTTGAGAATACCCGGGCCATCCGCACCGAGAATTGGAAGTATGTCGAGCGGTTCCCGGACGGTCCGCATGAGCTTTACGATTTGAAGTCCGATCCGGGAGAACAGTTCAACCTGTATTGTCAACCCCGCCAGCGGGCGATCCAGGCGGAGCTGAAACAGCGGTTGCACTCATTTTTCGGCCGCTACGCCGATCCGAAATACGACCTCTGGCACGGCGGCCGGTCCAAAACCCGACTGCTCATCGGCGGGAAACATCAGCTTCCCGCTCGGGCCGCTCCATAAGCGGTCGGTTGGAGAAAAGGGAGCTTCCCCACGGAACCGCTTTTTTTGGCTGACTTTTGCCCGCCAGCGCCGCTGTCAAGCCACCGGAACTTGACAATCTTTAAGCCTTTCCGTAAAAAACCTTCTGGAAATTTCGCGCCCCCTTCGTCTAGTGGCCCAGGATGCAGGATTCTCAGTCCTGAGACGGGGGTTCAAATCCCCCAGGGGGTATTTCTCGGTTGAGGGTTAAGAGTT
>JAADHY010000160.1:0-11501 GCA_013151585.1 Planctomycetota bacterium | reverse complement strand
GTCGGGCGAAACTCAGGAAGCTGCGGCAGCGGTACCTGCAGGCAACCAGGCCGTCCGAAAAAGCCGCCATCGTCGAAAAAGTGCGCAAAATCAGCCCTCTGCTCGACGTCGAAAAAGAATGGGCGGCGAGTTAGCGCAGCGTTTGTCCTGACAAGTCTTGTCCTAACCACCTATATAACCGGCAGTTACAGCGAGTCGTGCCGGTTTCAGCGGTGGCGAAGTCTGCTCGGTGTCTTTCTCGATCCGCAAGAGCGATCTGCTCCAGATCCTGCGTTGGGGCGGCTTAGCGGCTTAATCTTTTCAAACGTTCTTTTTCTCGCTCTGCGTGCGGACCAATCCGTTGAAGTTGATCCTCACGGATCGGCCCAGTAGGCGGCAGGACCCGTCTTGAGTCGCAACATCGCTGCTGAATGGGCCCCATGGCGGTTTGACCCTCTTGGCGTCGTGGAGTAGGTTTCAATGCCCGGAAACGGTCGGCGCGGAGTCTGCGCGGGCCGTGTCCTTGGCAGCAGTGTGGGGCCTTGGAGGTCGTCCGTCGGGCGACGGTCCCTGCGAACAATTTTTTCGTCCGTCAGGATGTGCGCACTCCGCGCGTCGGCCTGACGTTCGTAAGTTGCGTGGCTCTCTCGGTTGTGGAGAAGCAGAGACGCTCGCGCTGCGCAACGATGTGTTGACCGCATGCCAGATGGCTGTGCCCTGGCGTCTGATCGGATCGGCTGTCCCCAATGTCCGAATCCGCCGAACAATCCGCGTTGGACTTGTTGTCTCAATTGAAGGGGCTGGCTCCGCGCTCAAAGTCCGGCGAGGAACCGGTCTCCTCTTACGAGGAACTGGATTTTGACTTTTCGGACCTCTCGGCGTCAGAAGCGCCGGCCGGCGAACCGGCGGGCGATGCAGAAACGCAGTCCGCAGGGCCGTCCGCGCCACCGTCGCCCGCTTCGGATGAGCCGCCTCTGAACGATCCCCGTTTGGCTCAGCTTTTCGAGCGAGTCAATCAGTTGCTAAGCGATCCAACGCTGGACAGCGACGAGCCATTCCGCCCGAAGGCGCCGGAGACCCTCGAAGAAACAGGCCTCACGTTCGAAGAAGTCGAACGTCTGGTTCTGAAGTTTTTGCATTCCAAGGGTTCTGCGACCGGGCGGCAGGTTTGTGCCCAGGTCCGCTTGCCGTTCCGAATCGTCGAATCGATCTTGAAGCAACTGAAGCGAGAACAACTAGTCGTGCTGCGCGGCGCGGCTGCCGCGGGTGACTACGAATTCACGCTGACCGAATCGGGGCGGGATCGAGCAAAAAGGTTCTCGGAGGAGTGCACCTATTTCGGCGCGGCGCCGGTCTGTCTGAAGGAGTACCTCAAGGCCATGGAGGCGCAAAGCATCGCCAGACAGACTGTCAGCGAAGAGGCGCTGCGTGAGGCGTTCTCCGATCTCGTCATCAGCGATGAACTGCTGGACCGACTCGGGCCGGCGATCAGCTCCGGCCGGGGGCTGTTCTTGTTCGGCGAGCCGGGGAACGGGAAGACAAGCATCGCGGAACGGGTGATGCAAGCCTTCGGCTCCACCATCTGGATCCCTCGGGCCCTCGGCATCGACGGCGACATCATCCGCTTGTACGACCCGGGCGTACATGAAGCCGTGGAAGAGCACACGAAAGACGGGATTTTCGACCTGTCCGACGTCGATCAACGCTGGGTGAAAATCATTCGGCCGACTGTTGTGGCGGGCGGCGAACTGACTATGTCTCAGTTGGAAGTCACGCAGAACCTCCAGACCAAAATCTGTGAGGCTCCGCTCCAGCTCAAAAGCAACTGTGGAGCGCTGGTTATCGACGACTTCGGCCGGCAGAGGATGCCCGTTGACGAACTGCTCAACCGATGGATCGTCCCACTCGAAAAACGATACGACTTCCTGGGGCTCCCGAGCGGCAAGAAAATTCAGGTTCCTTTCGACCAGTTGATCATTTTTTCGACCAACTTGGAGCCCCGAAAACTAGTGGATGCCGCTTTCCTGCGACGGATTCCCTACAAGATCCATGTCGGGAGTCCCACCGAAAAGCAGTTTCACCAGATCTTCGAGATGGTCGCTCCGACGCTCGGTTTCGAGTACGATAAAGAAGCGGTGAACTATTTGATTGACAAACACTATCACCAGGCCAAGCGTTCTCTGCGAGCGTGTCATCCTCGCGACTTGCTGCTCCAGATCAAAAGCTACTGCAACTACAAGGGACTGCCGCGGAAGATGCTACCGGAATACTTCGATTGGGCCGTCGAGAACTACTTCTCGGTGATGTAGAAGGCCCGCGCGAACGACGGTTCCTTCGGCAACACCGCGTTCGAAACCACCCAAGCCGGCCGCCGGAACGGAAACCGAACCGGCCGGGAACGTCGGTCGCAAACTGGTCCGATCATGCGCGATCCCGAAAACCATCTGGAGACGCACCCCTTCCGGTTCCTCCGTCATCTCGGACGAACCCGGGAAATCGTCACCGTGTTGTTGAATCACGGCTTCGGTGACTTGGTGGAGCGGATTCACCTGCGTCAGTATTTGCAGTGGGGCAAGCGGGTCGTATTGCGACGTCCCCCCGAGCCCGTCCCGGCCCTGACGCGGGCCCAGCGCATTCGCATGGCCCTGGAAAGTTTGGGGGCCACGTTCATCAAGTTCGGCCAGGTGATCAGCACGCGTCCCGACCTGGTTCCCCCCGACGTGATCACGGAACTGGAAAAACTGCAGGAACACGTGCCGCCTTTTCCGGCTGAACAGGCGGTTGCGGTCGTCGAGAAGGAGCTGGGGCATCGCATCGACGAGCTCTTCGCGGAATTCGCTCCCGAGCCGTTGGCCGCCGGATCGCTTGCTCAAGTTCATCGCGCGAAGGATCACGCGGGACGTCTGTGGGCTGTGAAAATCCGCCGTCCCAACGTCATCCGCGAAGTCGAACGGGACATCGCGCTGATGCACGAGCTGGCGATCCTGATCGAACGGCACGTGCCGGAAGCGGCCATGTTCGATCCTGTCGGGCTGGTCGCTCACTTCGCGCGCACGATCCGCCGGGAGATGAATTTCACGCGGGAGGGCCGGACGATCGACACGTTCGCTCGACTGTTCCGCAACGACGCCACCCTTTACGTGCCCGCCGTCGATTGGGACCGCACTACCGACGCCGTCCTGACGCTCGAATACGTCGACGGATGCCACATCAACGACCACGAGGCACTCGCGGCTCGCGGGCTGTCTCGTAAGGCACTCGCCAACAACATCGTCCACATTTTCATGAAGCAGATGTTCGACCTGGGGTTTTTCCACGGCGATCCGCATCCGGGTAACATCCGCGTCTTGGACGACGGCTCCATCTGCTTGCTCGACTACGGCATGGTGGGCATCGTGGACGACGAGAAGCGCGAGCAGTTTATCGACATGCTGGTCGCCGTCAGCCGGCAGGACGTGAGTGCGGTTGTCGAAATCGTCCAGCGCATGGGGGTCGCTCTACAGCCGATCGATACACCGCTACTGACGGCCGACGTCCGCGATTTCATCGACACGTACTACGGATTGGAATTGGAGCGAGTGAACGTCTCCAGCCTGCTCACCGACTTTGTCAACATCCTGACGAACCACCGAATCCGATGCCCCGCCGACCTGATGTTGCTGATCCGTGCGATGATTACCCTGGAAGGTGTCGTGAGGGACTTGGCCCCGGACTTCAACACGGCGGAGGTTTTGGCCCCGTATTTGGAAGGACTGGTCCGGGAACGCTACAACCCGCGACGACTGGCGCTGCGAGCACTCGACGAGGTCCGAACGCTAGTCAGGCTCTCGCATGATGTGCCTCGGCACATCGGCCGCACGCTGGAAAAGTTGAGCACCGATGACCTGCGGATTCAATTGGAACACCGCCGGTTAGATCGTCTGATCACGGAGCTGGATCGATCGAGCAACCGGATCGCCATCGGAATGGTGATAGCCGCTTTAATCGTCGCATCCTCCCTGGTCATCCAGAGCAACACGTTCTACTGGCTGAGCGTGCCCATCTTTCTGCTGTCCAGTTTCCTGGGCGCTTGGCTCATCTACGGCATTTTCCGCAGCGGCCGGCTTTAGCCGCATTGACTGGCAGAGACTTTCTTGCAGACAAGAAATGAGGCATCTCCCGTAGGGACCGTTCACGGGCCGCAGGATGACGTGCCGATCGGCGATGGGAGTACGTGACCCGTGATCGAAGCTGCCGGCCTCTGTCTTACGTCTCGTGAGTGGTTCCTGGGGAGCCGGCGCCAGTACCGTCGGCCACGGGGCGCACCGCCGACGCTTGCGACATTGATCTGCAAACTGCGCTGCGTCTTAGCTTCTGAGCGGTTAATCCCTGTTCTCGGTGGAGAGAGGACAACACGCGAGCCCGCAAAGCCCGGAGAAAACGCGACGCCGTCTCAACAATGCCCCTTCTGTTGGTGGGGGCGCACCATGCGTTCCGTTGCGGAAGTCTCCCGCACGGCCGATCCAGTCAGACGCCCGCGGCGGCCGATGCTGTGGCGGCGACGGACCGCAGGACGTCAACGACGGACACGATCCCGACCAAAACGCCCTGCTTGTCCGTTACGGGAACGCATCCGATTTTGTTGGCGGCCAGAACCGCCGCGACATGGGGTAATGGCTCGTCCGGAGCCACGGTCACTGGTGTTTGAGACATCACATCGCGTACTGGGATGCGGCCAGGAACGATGTGTCCCCGGGCCGCGCAAGAGGCGATGTGGCGCAGCATGTCCCGCTCAGAAAAGACGCCGATGGGACGTCCAAACGTGTCCGTCACGACGAGGTGACGGATTCCATGTTCTCCCATCACGCGCGCGGCGTGCATGAGCGGAGCTTCCAGATGGACGGTGCGCACATCCGCCTGCATAATGTCGCTTGCTCGAAGTTCGGCGAGAGAACGGCCGGCGGCAGGCATAGCTGTTTGCGTCGTCATCATTCCCGCGTGTCCTGTCTCTGCTGACTCGTGACGATCTGACGATCACTTGGCGGCTGCGTACGAAGCATTCTCCGATGGCGTGGAAATCCATCGAAACGGACTCGCCTTGCGATCGATCGCCAGGTCTTCCTGAGGCGGCCGTGTCGCAGGCGAATCAGTGTACCGACGCGCGAACACCACGGCATGCTCCCAAAACCCTTCATGGACTTCGCGAGCGCGAGTGATCTGAGCTTCGAAAAACGTGGGGCGATCACTCTGGCAGTTCAAGGCGATCACGACGTCCCGAACCATCAGCCGTTGCGGATGGACAAAACACAAACCGCTCTGAGACAAGTTTCTCGCCCATACTTCGACTGATTTCCGAAACGTTCCGGTCTCCAACCCGCCCTCCGGAACGTAAACCGTCACAATCGTCCGATACGGCACTCGCTCGTGGCGTCGCNNNCAACGACGTAGCCTCGAAATCGAGCGTCCCAACGATCGAGACTATCCAGGACTCGTTGCGCGTCCCGAGACTGTTTGGCGTTCATCCGGACGCGTTCCTTGACGAACATGCGAACGTCCCTTTCGGTGTTTTGCCGCAGGGTTCGACGCCGGAGCACCGTCCCGAGGGTGGGGAACCGCGCCCAGCCACGAGAAGCGGCTCTCTCGTGCTGCGACGGCAGCCAGGACAGCTCATCTCCGTTTTCTGAAAGGTTGTCGGATAAACCATAGTTCGGCCAGAACGGCTCTCGCGGGCACACGGCCGATGGTTGAAGAATTTTCGTCTCCCCTCGCTCGAATATGCTGCGATGGACGGCTTTACCGGTTGGAGCGTCTTTTCCGAAAATGCGTCGAGATTCACCGGCAACGAATTGCAGCCAACACGGCGGCTGAAAAAGCAAGAAGCCCGGCCTCTTGGAGAGGCCGGGCTTCCGAGATCACGGGACGAAAGCGGTCCAGCACGACGCCGCTACCGCTGATCCAGCGGGACGTACTTGCGGTTGGTCTCGCCAACGTAAATCTGCCGCGGCCGGTAGATCCGGGCGGTCGGGTCTTCTCGCAGCTCTTTGAAGTGAGCGATCCAGCCGGCGATCCGGCCCAGCGCGAACATGACCGTGAACATGTTGACGGGGATCCCCATCGCCCGGTACATGATGCCGCTGTAAAAGTCAACATTCGGATAGAGCTTCCGCTCGACGAAGTACTCGTCGCTGAGCGCGACCTCTTCCAGTTTCTTAGCGATCTCCAGCAGCGGGTCCTCTTTGCCCACTTCGGCCAGGACCTTTTCGGCCATGTTCTTCAGAATCCGAGCCCGCGGGTCATAGTTCTTGTAGACCCGGTGGCCGAATCCCATCAGGCGGAAACCGGAGTTCTTGTCTTTGGCCATGTCGACATACTTCTTGTAGTTCCCGCCGTCGGCGCGGATCATCTCGAGCATTTCCAGCACCCGCTGGTTTGCTCCGCCGTGCAGCGGTCCCCACAACGCCCCGACGCCGGCCGAGATCGCGGAAAACAGATTCGCCTGGCTGCTTCCCACCATGCGGACGGTCGAGGTGCTGCAATTCTGTTCATGGTCAGCGTGCAGAATCAACAGAAGATTCAACGCATCAGCGAAGACCGGAGAAATCTGATACTCCTCGGTCGGGACCGCAAACATCATGTAAAGAAAGTTCTCGCTGTAATTCAGGTCGTTGCGAGGGTACATGAAAGGCTGCCCGATCATCTTCTTGTAAGCGTACGCAGCGATGGTCGGAGCCTTAGCCAACAAGCGCACGATGTTCAGGTCCAAGTCTTCACCATCACCGTCCGGGTAGTAGGTGGAAAGGGAGCCGATCATCGCCGAGAGCACGGCCATGGGATGGGCCGCCGTGGGATAGCCCTCGTAGAACTTTTTCATGTCCTCCCGGATCAAGCTGTGCCGCCTCAGGTCGCTCTCGAACTTTTCGAGCTGTTCCTTGTTGGGCAAGTCGCCGTAGATGACCAGATAAGCGACTTCCGGGAAAGAGCAGTTTTCGGCCAGGTCCTCAATGGGATAGCCGCGATAATGAAGGATACCCTTCTCTCCGTTAATGAAACAAATCGCGGACTTGCAGGACCCTGTGTTGCCGTAACCGGAATCGAGCGTGATGGCCCCGGTTTGGGCCCGCAGCTTGGTGATGTCGATTGCGATTTCGCCCTCCGTGCCGACCACCACCGGCAGTTCGTACTCCTTCCCTTCCAGAATCAGCTTGGCGTTGCTCATGGTTTGGACCTTTCGTCTGGAGTCCGTGATGCAGACCACTCAGCGGTAAGGCTCTTGCCACGACTCAAGAGCCCCGAGAGATTCCCCGTCGGTCCCCGGACATGACGTGCGCTGCGCTGCGGGACACATTCTGATCGGCGGTTTGCGTTTTCGCAATCGACTGGCCGAAAATTTGTACGATCGACGTCGGCGTCGGGCCGCAAAGTCCTCCCAGATCGGCCGGTTACGCTCACGCTGACGACACCCGGGAGCAAACGCGTCCCCCGCTCGGACGGACAGCCCGGTTTCAGCGAACCGCGTCAGCCGCCTGACGAGCGGCCTGTTGCTCGTCGTCCCGCCGTCTCTGTTGAAGCATTTCCAGGACGCGGTCCACCGCCTCCTCAACCGGGACCTTCTCAGGGGAAGCATCCGTCCGCCATTTGACTTCGATCGCGCCATCACGCAAGCCTTTGGCTCCCACAACCACGCGCAGCGGGAAGCCGATCAGGTCCGCGTCTTTGAACTTGACCCCGGGCCGGGCGTCGCGGTCATCATAAAGCACGTCGACACCGCGCTGTTTCAATTCCTCGTAAAGCCGGTCGGCCGCCCCGACCACCGACCCGTCGTTCATGTTCAGCCCGATCAGCAACACCTCGTACGGAGCCACCGACAACGGCCAGATCAAACCGTTTTCGTCGTGAGACGTTTCGGCCAGCGCGGCGATGATCCGGTTCACGCCGATCCCGTAGCAGCCCATGATGATCGGACGCCGCTGCTCGTGCTCGTCAGAGAAATACGCGCCCAGCGCCTCGCTGTACTTCGTCCCCAGTTTGAACACGTGGCCGACTTCGATTCCGTGAACCAGCTCCATCGGCTCACCGCATCGCGGACAGGGATCGCCAGCGGTCGCCATCCGAAGGTCGTAAGTCGCGTCAAGCTGAAAGTCGCGGCCTACGACCACGCCCGTCAAATGCGCGTCCGCCTCGTTCGCCCCTGTAACCGCTTCGGGGATTCGCGGAATGTCATGGTCGGCGACAATGCGACACGCCAGCCCCACGGGCCCGGCGAAGCCAACCGGCGCTCCGGTCACCCGCTCAATCGTCGCCGGGTCAGCCAGTTCGACGGTCTTGGCTCCCAGAGCCCGCCGAATTTTTGCTTCGTTCGCTTCGTGGTCCCCGCGGATAAGCACGGCGACCGGCTCGTCGTCGATCAGATAGATCAGCGTCTTAATCATCTGCTCCGGTCGGCAACCGAGCAACTGGCTGACTTGCTCGATCGTCGTGGAGCCAGGCGTGTCGACCCTCTTCAGCTCCGGCCCGCCCGACGGCGTTAAGAGCTCCGGCGCGGCCCGGCCGGTGGCCGCTCGCTCCAGATTGGCGGCGTAAGGACAAGCGGTGCAACGCACCAGCCGGTCTTCGCCATTGGCCGCTGGGACCATGAACTCGTGCGAGGCGTCGCCGCCGATCGGACCGCTTTCGGCCTCAACGGGGACATACTTCAACCCACAACGAGCGAAGATGCGGCAATAGACGTCGTACATGAGCTGGTACGAGCGGTCCAGGTCCTCCAAGTTCCGATCGAAGCTGTAGGCATCCTTCATCAAGAATTCGCTGGTCCGCAAAACGCCGAACCGCGGACGTTCCTCATTGCGGAATTTCGTCTGAATCTGGAAGACCGTCAGCGGCAACTGCCGGTAGCTGCTGATGTGATGAGCGATCAGGTCCGTCACGACTTCTTCGTGCGTCGGGCCGAGGGCGACGTGAACAGTCTTGTCGCCGCGTTTGAGCGTAAAGTGCACCAACACGTTGCCGAAATCGTCTTTGCGTCCGGTTCGTTCGAAGAGCTCGATCGGCTGCAGAGCCGGCATGAATAGCTCGATGGCTCCAGCTCGCTCCATCTCCTCGCGCACGATCGCCTCGGCTTTCCGCAAGGCGCGCCATCCGAGCGGCAAGTACGTGTACGAGCCGGCCATGACCTGTCGCACAAGCCCTGCTCGCAACATCAACTGATGACTCGGGATCTCGGCGTCGGCCGGGACCTCTTTCATCGTCGGAATGAACGTTTTGCTCCAACGCACCGCTCTAACTCCTTTTTCCGCGTTTTCGGCCGTCGTGTGTCCGGACCTGGCCGCCTCGCGACGGGCTGCCGCGCCCGAAGAGGTTGGGCAACCCTTTTCTCTGAGCTCCGAAACGCGGCGAGTATAGCACACAAGCCGCCCGGCACAAAGAAGCGAACGAGCCGGACAGCCGAACCGGACGGTGTTGCTCGGCGCGGAAAGCGACTGGTGGCCTGACGCTCGGAAGGATTGCCGGTACAATGCGGGTCCAATTGGGAAGCGGCTTTGTCAGCGGCACCAGTGAAGCCGTCCGGTCAGGTTTCCGTCCACTCAAACGAAAGCCGGCAGCATGAGCGAAGTGACATCGGGCGTGGAAGTCAAGCGATCTCCGTGGTGGAAGTCCATCGGGCCAGCGTTGATCACGGCTTGTGTGGTTTTTGGCCCGGGCAGCTTGCTGATCAGTTCGAACGTGGGAGCCAAATACGGGTACGAGCTGCTGTGGCTGCTGGTCTTGACCGGCCTGCTGATGGGAACGTACCTGACGATGGGAGCCCGGATCGGTGTGTGCGGTGGGGCGACGCCTTGTACGCTTCTGGCCGAGCGGTTGGGCCGGCCGGCTGCGTTCGTCATCGGCCTGACGCTCTGCCTGATTTGCAGTGCTTTCCAGTTCTCGAACAATATGGCCGTCGCTTTGGCCGCCGGAGCGTTCCTGCCGGAGTCGGCCAAGGGTATCTCGTGGCTGGTGCCGGCCATTGTCGTTGGCTTCAACTTGCTCGTGATCGTTTTTCTGTTTGCGGCCAGTCACGTCTACCGGGTGCTGGAACGTGTCATGAAAGTGATGGTCGGCGTCATTTTGGCGTGTTTCCTGTTCAACCTTTTCATGGCGAAGCCAAATTGGCTGGGCGTGGTCGGAGGCTTCGTTCCGAGCATTCCGGAGGGTATCGAGCTGGGGCTTCCGCAACGAGCGGGGGGTGCGATTCGCGATCCGATGATTCTGGTCGCTGGCCTACTCGGCACGACCTTTTCCGTCGCTGGGGCGTTTTTCCAGGGTAACTTGGTGCGAGAACGAAATTGGACGATCTCGGATTACTTCGGTAGCATCGGCGATGCGATCGCCGGCGTTTGCGTCCTGACGGGCGTGAGTATGATCATCATGATGACCACGGCCACGGTGATCCCCGGCCAAGCTGCAGACAACATCGGCACACTGGCCCAGTCGCTTCGTCCACTGTTGGGGACCACCGCTTATTGGGTCTTTTGCATCGGTCTGGTGGCCGTCGCCATGAACCCCTTTGTCATCAATGCGGTCATCGGCGGCACGATCCTCGCCGACGGACTCGGGCTGCCCGCCCGTATGAACGACCGGTGGCCGCGCATCTTGACGATCGCCGTGATGTTGCTCGGTATGATCGTCGCCCTTTACGGTGTCGCGACCGGCGAGAAGCCGATCAACTTGATCATCTTCGGCCAAGCGCTAACCGTGCTGGGCAATCCGCTGATGGCCATCGCCATGCTTTGGCTGGCCAACCAGAAAGACATCATGGGCCGGTACCGCAACGGTCCGGTCGTCAACACGTTGGCCGCGATCGGTTTGCTCGCCGTAGTGCTGATGGCCATCCGGGTGGCCTTGCGAATCGTGCTGCAGTTGACTTAAGCCACGCCCTCGGCTCGCGCGTCTTTGGTTCGCCGGCCACTACCGCGTTCTCAACCGCTTTTGGGAAGCTCCATCAGCTCGCCGAACCGTTCGAGAACTCGAATCTTGAGCGGAGCGTAATCAGGTTGGTCTAACTGCCCGCTTTCGACCAGGTCGAAGGCGGCCTTGCGAGCCTGGATCAATGTGGCCTGGTCGTGGACCAAGTCCGCCACCTTCAGCGGGAGTTGGCCGTGCTGGCGGGTGCCGAGGACGTCGCCCGGCCCGCGCAGCTCGAAGTCGATTTCGGCAATGCGGAAGCCGTCCGAAGTAAACTCCAACGCATGCAGCCGTCGCGCTGCCTCTTCGCTCGCCGACTCTGTAAACAGAAAACAGTACCCCTGGAACTTGCCGCGTGCGATGCGGCCTCGCAACTGGTGCAACTGCGACAGACCGAACCGTTCGGCTTCCAAGACCACCATCAGCGTGGCGTTGGGCACATCGACGCCGACCTCAATCACAGTCGTGCAGACCAGGACCTGCGTTTGGCCGGACCGGAACAGCCGCATGACTTCGGCTCGTCGTTCGAAGTCCATCTGTCCGTGCATCAAGTCCACGCGGAAGTCTTTCAGCTCACCCGAGGAGAGCCGGCGGTAAACCTG
>JAADHY010000062.1 GCA_013151585.1 Planctomycetota bacterium | reverse complement strand
GGAAGCGCCCGACCTAAAAACACGGCAACAAATCGTTCGACGGAAGGCCGCCCGGCTGGAGGCCGAGCTGACGGCCGACGCCCTCGACTACGTGGCCAACCGGTTCCACAACAACGTGCGCGAGCTGGAAGGGGCTCTGAACTGCCTGAGCGCGCATTACCTGATCTTGAAAAGACCGATCGGCGTGGCCGAAGCTCGTCGGCTCCTGTCCGACTTGGAGCGGGACTGCGTGCGACTGATCCGATTGGCTGATATTGAACAGGCTGTGTGCGAGATGTTCGGTGTTCAGCCGGATGACCTGCGCTCCGGCAAACGGCAGCGCTCGGTCAGCCAACCCCGCATGCTGGCCATGTTCTTGGCACGCAAGCACACTCAAGCCGCTTACCGCGAAATCGGCCAATACTTCGGCGGAAGGAACCACAGTACGGTCGTGTCTGCGGAGAAACGCGTCCGAGAGTGGCTCTCGCAGGACGCGACGATCGAAGTGGCCAGCCAGACCTGGCCTCTGGCCGACCTAGTCGCCACCCTGGAGGAACGACTGATCGCAGGATAGGCAGATTCATGTCCCTCGTTGTCTGGCGAACCGCCGGTGTCAGCCTCCGGCTGCGTAGTACGCTCCTGCGAAGCATGGGCTTCAGACTGCGAGTCGGGCGTACGTCTGGAGCGAACCAAAGATCGGGGGGACGATGCGCGAAGCAGGTCGGGTCCGCTGTATCGTCGCGCTCCCGACTGCAGTCTGAGAGCCGTTCGTAAGAGAGCAAGTGCCTCCGCTCGCTCTTCACGTGCAGATACAGACGGGAGCTTGCAGACCGAGCTGTGGGCCTAGCGTGTGTATCCTAAGACGTGCAGGTGCTAGCCGAAGGCTCCGCCCTCGGTATCCCTATGGGCACGTGGTTTGGAGTACGGTGTTCCCGCACGGCTTTGGACACTCAAAGCGGCAGAGGACGGCGGCGCCTCAAAACATGCAAATTGTTCGCGCTTTCAAGCCAATGAGCTTCTAGCGCGTCGCGGTGGAGCTGTTGGAACCGGGCGCGTGAGGCCATTGTGGCGGCGTGTGGAGGGCTTGACGCTGCGATTGGAGCATCTGTTGAATTCGCAGCCGTTCCTGATTCTGCTGCTGAATCTGCTGTTCGTACTCTGCCAGCGGGTCGGCCGGCTGGAGACGGGGCGCGGCCGGTCGCGACATTTGCGTCGGCAAAGGAGCTGGTGGTGAGGTCGCCCTTGTGGTGGGCGATCTCCTTGGGGCGTCTAATCCAGAGACTCCGGGCAGGTTACTGGTCCCGGCGGGCCACGATGGCGGTGGCGCAAACTGAGCCCCATTGATGCGACTTGCGGTTCCGGGCAGCGTCGAAGGAGGGCTGAGAGGGGCGGGAACCGAAGTCTGAGCCGGCGACCCTGCTCCAGCTAAGGCCGGAGCTCTCCGGGCCGATTCGACCACGCCCCCAGCGTTTCCCATCGGTTGAGCGATCGTTGCCGGGTTGGAGGCCGTGCCCGACCCGGACGGGACAACAGGGAAAAGTTGCCCCGGACCAGCTTGCATGCCCAGAAATGCCGCCTGCCGAGCCGCGTCTGCATTGCTGCCCGATATGGCGGCCCCATTCGTCGCACCGACCGGTCCGGCGGGGCTTGTGCTCATTCCGGCTCCTGGCAGATTTTGTGTTGCGGTGTTGTTGCTTGCAACCGGCCAACTGGAGGGGCGAATCTCGCTTTGAGCTGTCCGGACCGACCCGCCCCCGGCCGCTCGCTGCCGAGACGGCCAGAGCGGCATCGAATCCAGTGGGTTGGTCGAGGCCACCGACGGCGAAGCTGAGGAGGCGGCCGCGGTTGGGTTCGTGGCTGTGGCCGGCTGCGCCGAACCGGGGAAAGACGCGCTGGGGGACGGGGACGACGGCTGCGCGGCGAGTGTGCTCGATTGTGTGCCGCCGGGCTGCGCGCGAAATCTGGCATCAGGAAACGATGGCTGCGCCCCAAGTTGGGAAGTCTGATGCGGTGGGGAGACGGGCTGGCCGAAGGACTGGTGGGATGAGGCCGCTGGAAGTCCCGATGGCGAACCCAAAGCGCGTGCCGTTGCAGCGGCTAGCTGAGCCGATCTTGCGTCGTGAGCCGCAGCCGGTTGCTGACCG
The DNA here is from genome assembly GCA_013151585.1 of Planctomycetota bacterium. GTDB lineage: Bacteria > Planctomycetota > Planctomycetia > Planctomycetales > Planctomycetaceae > JAADHY01. The sequence continues at coordinate 8,850 of JAADHY010000062.1, read as the reverse complement.
CCGATCGGAGCCGGCAGAGACGAGCGCACCGTGTTCTCCCTGGTGGTCCCGGGAGGCCACCCGGTCCCACCGAGAGACCGTGGGACGCTGGAAGGCTGCGACCCGAACCGAGGCTGTCTCCGCCCAGTGGCCGAGGAGGTTTGGGCCGTTGCTCCGTAGGCTGGCAACACGTTCGGCGCCGCCGGACCGGACGTCGTCGATGCGGTTGCGTTCGGGAGCAGACCGCCCGCTGAAGCCCCCGCGGGGGAAGGTGTGGAGGCACGCAGTCCCGGCGATGCGTCGAGGCGCTGCGATGGCCATTGAGCGATCGAATTATCGGAAGCCCCCCGTCCCGGCATGGCCCCTCGGTCCGGGAGATTCAATGGTGACCTAGCTGCTCCGTTCCCTTCGCCCCGTTCGCGAGCGGCGATGGCCTGCCGTCGGGCTTGTTCCATCATGGCTTTCAGTCGGAGCGTCTGTTCGGTCACGGGGCCGGAGGTGGCTGGATTCGTCGATGCGCCAACCGAGGAAGGGCTGCTCAGAGGACCTGACGGGGGTCCGGCCAGCGTTCCGCCCGAAAGGCCGTCCGCACCGGCGACCATGCCCGGAGACGCAGAGGCCACCGAGGGCTGGCTGGGAGGACCTGCGGAATTCGCATGGGCGAGCACTTGCTGCAGGGAGATTCCGGACGGCAACAGTTGAGCCAGCTTCTGGCGGGCCTCGGCCTCGGTGCCTGTCCGGCGAAACATGGCCAACGCTCGGTCATACTCGCCACGTCGAGCATAAAGCAAACCGAGATTGTTGATCGCTTGAGGATGTCCCGGATTCCGCCGCAGGGCCGACTGCAGATACCGCTCGCTCTCTGCGTAACGGCCCTGAAGCAGGTAGGAGTAACCCAGGTCGTTCAGCAGATCTACGTTGGCCGGATCGGCATTGATGGCCGCCTGATAGTGGGACTCGGCCGTTTGAAAGTCGCCCTGTTTGTCGGCGATGACCGCCAGCCGATGATGAGCGAGGCTGTTCCTGGGATCCTTTTCGAGCGCCTGGTAGTAGTAGGCGCGCGCTTGAGCATAGAGTCGCTGGGCATCCGCCGACCGGTTCTCCCGCTCCATGCGGTCCGCTTGTAGGAATGCGGCGTGCCCGCGTCTCAAAAGTTCGGTAACATCGGCCGAGCCATTGGGCGACGAGGCGGACAGAGCGGCGGCCGGTCCGTTGGCTCCGGGACGAGACGCGCCGGCGGTCCCGCCGGATGCTCCCGCGGGCCCTTTGCGGCCGGCCCCTCGTCGACTCAGACTGGCGACCTGTTGGTTGGACGCATCTGGACCGCGATTTCCGAACGACCGCGAGTTAACGCCGGGCGACTGGCAACCGATGATGACGACCGCAACCGCGGCAATACCCATCCATTGAGCTTTCATGAGTCAACCAGTCCTTTGGTTGCTGGAGGTGGACTCGAGACGTCGCCGAAGACGGGGGCAACCGACACGCCGGATGATTTACGAAATGATTCCCGGACAAAAGCCGCCAGACCGACTGCCCACCAAGTGGCGCCGGTAAAAGTCGGCCTGATGCGTTGCTCTCAGGAATCATCCGGGATTGGCCAGTGTGCGTCGTCTCTCTCCTCGCAAAATGGATGCACTCGGCACTTGCCCCTTTTGCCGGGGGGAAGGCCGTCAGTCTCCGTACGCGGAGAAAGGCGATTCGCGGCGGGAATATACGTTTTTGCCGTCAGCGTGTCGAGGCCACCTTGTCGGCGGCCGAGGCTGCGGATCCGTCCTCAGTGGCTGCTTCGATTCCGCCGCCGCAGACAGGAAGCTCTCCGGGGCCCGGAATGCCCGGCAGGGGGCTTGCCTGTTTTGCCCATTTCCCGAATCTTCCAGCGTCGCTGCGGGATTCGTCGGGAGTCAGAATTAGCTGGGCCACTCGATCTCCACACAACTGACACGGCGAGATGACCTCGTCCACGCCCGCCTTGCGCATCCGGTTGGCGATGGTAATGTCGTTGGAGCGTGCAAAGACAGCGATGTCGCGGCCCATGTCCTTGCAGGTAATGGCGATCAAAAGATTGTCGATCTCCGACTCCATCGCAGCGACCACGTTCTTCGCTTCCAGCACGTTGGCTTCGGCCAAAGTCAGTTCGTCCGTGGCCTTCCCCTCGACGATTAACAGCCGCCGAAACCGTTTTCGCAGTTGCTTGATCTCCTCGGGGTTGTCCGACACGACCACCACGGGCTGCCGTGCACGAACCAGGCGCTCGATCACGGCCTGGGCCATCAAGCCCGAACCGCACACGATGGTATGCTTTTTCAGTTGGGCGACCATCTTGAGCGTTCTCCTTCTCAAAAAACTCCCCTGCAAGTCGGACTCCACGATGAAGCTAGTCAACGCGGCGGTCCAGCAGGTCATGCTCACTAAGCAAAAGAAAATGAGCGCGGCCGTAAAGTAACGCCCCGGCGGCGTCAGTGTCTGAATCTCGCCGTAGCCGACGGTCGATAGCGTGATGACGGTCATGTAGAAACCATCCAGCGGTGACCAGCCTTCGATCAGGACGTAACCGGTCGTGCCGAAGACGACCAGCCCGATCACGCAAAGGAAGACTTTGATCAGCCGACGGAAAAACAGATCGTCCACCGTTGCTCCTCGTTACGCCGAACACGCAAGGCGGATTTCCGCAAATTTTTCCGGAGCCGCCGCTCTCACTTTCTCCAAAGTCTGTTCGTCGACGCCGAGTTCCCTGAGGACGGCCTGGGCCGCTTCCCTGCGTCCGTCGCTTCCGTCGAGCCACCAACTTGCCAAGCCCAAGCCAGCACGTCGGCCGCTCCCGTCACGGCTGCCAACTCGAAGTAATCGGGCGATTCCTCCGGAGTGTGGTGGTAACCGATGGCGATGCTGATCTCGTCGGTCAGTCCCCAGGCTTCGCCGCACTCCTGTCCAACTTCCGGATGTGTGATCCCGAAGACGAGTTGCTCTTCCCCGATGAGTCCCGCTGGAGAAAGTCCGGACGGCGGTCGCACGCGGCCAACCAGCTCTGTGTACAACGGGTGGGCCAAGTCGTAATAGAAGAGCTTCCCGACGTCGTGAAAGACCCCGGCCAGGAAAGCTTCATCGGGGAGCAACCCCGCAACGTGCTCAGCCAGAAGCCAACCAACCGTAGCCACGCCAAGCGAATGCGACCACAGGGCCGCTCTTTCCCGGGACGCAGTCTCGCCCTGCGAGAAAATCGTTGCGCCGGCGACGGATAAGGCCAGATGCGCAACGGACCGGAACCCTAGAACCACCACCGCGTGTTCGATCGTGCGGATGCGCCCCGAGCAGCCATACATCGAACTGTTGGCCACACTCAAAAGACGAGCCGCAATTGCAGGATCGCAACGGAGGATTTGAACGAGGTCTTTGGACGAAGTTTCCGGGTCCTGGCAAGCGGCCACGACTCGCGCAGCCACCGCCGGAAAAGGTCGCAACTCCGGCAGGCTCGTCAAATTCTCCGCAATCGCTGTGCAGATCGGAGCAGCAGTTTGCGTCATCTCACGCCCCTTCATGCTGGACCAGCGGATACATCGCTTCCCTTGATCCGCCCATTTGGTTCGCGATCGGACGATCCTCGGCCTTCCCTCACCGTCAGCCCTGCATAGGCCCGATCGTCGGCCCGCGGACCGAGCGTGGAATCGTGCCGATCGCGCCGGATGTAGGGACAAGCAACGGGAGAGAACCGCGTCCCTAGGCGGTCTTTTCCGCAGACCACAACGAATCGGATCGCGGTACGGAGCAGCGTGTCGAGGTCTCAAAAGCGGTTGAGCGTTCTTGTGCGCAACTATAGCTTAAGAATCGGACCGACGAGCGGCGATTCACGCGCGCATCGACCCCGCCGCGCGTAAACTGTGACAGACGCGTAACCGGTCGTTGTCTCTGTCGCCCGGTAAAGCGAATGTGCCGGAGAAGGCTTTTCCGAGAAGACGCCTCAATTGCCCGGGGCGCCGGCGGACCGGGACTTGCTTCGCTCGATCGACTGCAGGGCCAAGTATCGGTCGCCGAACCGGCTCATGTTGTCCAGCTCGGTATCGAACTGGTCAAAGTGTCGTTCTTCGTCAGCAACCAGGTCCTCGAACAACTTTTTCGAGACCGAGTCTGCATTCGCGCTGCATTCGTTCGCCCACTGGTTGTACTGCAGGGCTGCCTGCTCCTCCATCCGCCGCGCCTCTTTCAGCATCGATTCAACGTCGTGAATTTTCTGGACCTCGGTGTGGGCCTTGAGTTCCACTTCCCCCTTCAAAAACAGAATCCGTTCCGCCAGCCTTTCGATGTGCATCATCTCTTCGATGGCCGTTTGCCTGAACAACCCCGCCAGCAAGTCGTAACCTTGGTCGTCACAGTGGAAGTGAAAATACATGTATTGATGCACTGCGCACAGTTCATCGGCGATGGCCCGGTTCAGCAGTTCGACGCTTTTCTCGTGCATGACTTTTCTCCTCGCTTGTTCGCTTGCGTTCGATCTTCGGCTGCCGCCGGACTGGGACCTTGCCAACCCAGAGCGGTGTGTACTCTACACCATACGGCCCAAAACGGCACCCAAACGGGCTGCGGCCTCGCGCTGTGGCCATACGAAGCACGGTGTCGAGCGCTCGAGCGGGCCATCGCGGAAGATTGGCCAACTGATGGCCACGGAGCCGCGGGGCCTGGTTGATCCTGATTGGTGCATCATTGCGAAGCTCGCGAAAAACGGTGTGATAAAAGCCTCTCTCGATCTTGCATGGCAGAACTCGACGGCCGACTTGCCCGTTTGATAGCGCAAGTCTGCGGAGCCCATACTGTCGATTCGCCCGTGAGTGATGGGCTTGGTCTTCCGTCAAGCTCAACTCCGGCGTTTCTCATCAACCCTCCGGGACTGGCTTGTCCTGGTAGGCGGTGGTCTGTTACAAGGTTTGTTGCGACAGGTGGCAGATTGGGGGCCGGCGCGGCAGTGCTTCCTGATTGCTGGCTGGACAGCCTACGAAACCATCTCGAGACCGGTTCATACGGCTGCCATGGAGGGGCGAGCTCCCGCTGAACTGACAGGTGGTGGGTAATCCTTTTAGGACGGCTCGGCCGGAGACGGGCTCCCTCTGTCTTGAGATCGTTTCTAGTGTATTGCCAACGCGAAGAATTGGGATCACGAGACGTGGTAGTGCAGGCGTCCCGGCTGCAACGGGTAGCCGGCCGGGTCACACCACAATCCAACCTTTGTCTTTGCGTCAGAGCACAAGGTCAGACGTTGCTTTGTGTAACTTCGAAGCTCAGGCGGATTGAACGAGCAGCTCGGAAAGGAGAGTTTCATGACACGACCCAGTAAGAATTCTCAGTCCACTCGACGACAGTTTCTTGGTCGGACCGGCACGGCGGCGGCCGGAGCGGCATTGTTGGGGAACCTCTCGCGAGGCGTGTACGCGGGAGAAGATAACACGATTCGTCTGGCTCTGATCGGCTGCGGGGGCCGCGGAACCGGAGCCGTGCGCGACGCGCTGTCTGTCCCAGGGGGTGGTCCGATCAAGCTCTACGCTATGGCAGATCTGCTGGAGCAGAAGATCGAGCGAGCGCAGAAAGCCTTGAAAAAGAAGTTCGGGGATCGGATTGACGTCTCTGCGGACCGAAAGTTCCTCGGGTTCGATGCCTACCGCAAAGCGATCGACCTATTGCGTCCGGGACGCGACGTGGCCCTGTGCACGACTCGCGCTTACATCCGGCCGGTACACGTGGAATACGCCGTGAGCAAAGGCGTGAACGTCTTCATGGAAAAACCGTTCGCTCCAGACCCGGGCGGACTGCATCGGCTTTTGCGGGCGGCAGAACGAGCAGAGCAGACCGGTTCGAAGATCGCGGCGGGGCTGCAGTGTCGGCACTCGCCGGCCCGACACGCACTGATCGAGAAAATCCGCAACGGCGAGATGGGCGACATCACGCTCATCCGTGCCAACCGTTTGGGCGGTGCCCACTGGCTGAAGAATCAGGGCGAGAAATCGAACGATTTGATGAGCCAGCTTCAATTTGGTCGGATCCATCTGTTTTGGATTGGTTCCGGTCACATGGTCGATTATCTGATTCACCAGATCGACGAATGCTGCTGGATCAAAGACGCCTGGCCGGTTTCCGCTCACGGCTTCGGCGGACGAGTGCCGAAAAGCGAGGACTGCGGCCAAAACATCGACGTCTACTCGATCGAGTATACTTTTGCCGATGGGACTAAGGCCTTTTGTGGTTTCCGGCGGATCAATCGCACGCGGAGCGACTTCGCCACTTACGTACACGGCACGAAATGTGCCGCCCAGTTTTCCGGACGCGTCCACGCCGCGACGGTCCGCATGTACCGGGATCAGCGGATCGAGGACAACAACATCGTCTGGAAGCCCACCAAAGACGCCTACAGCCCCTGGCAGTACGAATGGAACGACTTCATTGCCAGCATCCGAAAAGACCGCCCGCACAACGAAGGCAAGCGAGCCGTCTATTCGGACTTCACGACTCTGATGGGACGAGCCGCTTGTCACACGGGCCAGATGGTGACGTGGGAGCAGATCACGAAGTCCAACTTCCAGTTCTGCGATTATCTGGACAAACTGGACTACGACAGCCCGGTGCCCGTGAAGGCCGATGAAAACGGGCGGTTCCCGGTTCCGATTCCGGGCTTCTGGAAAGAGGTTTGAGGCGCGCGGACCAATCAGCCTCAACACTCACCGTTGCTCGGAAACCAGCGGCGGTCCGAGCGGGCGAAGGGCCGCGGAGTCTGCGAACATCATTTGGCTGAGCCAGGCCGGCGGCGGGTCGGGCGGCAGAACGCGCTCAGTCCGGCCCGCCGCGCGCAGCACGCTCTCGGCGGCTAGATAGCCGCTGCGCACGGCGCCTTCCATCGTGCTGGGCCAGCCTGTCTGGGTCCAATCGCCGGCCAAGTGCAGATTCGGTAAGCCGGTCTGTTGTGGCGGTCGCCGGACATCCACGCCCGGAAGCGGCGAGAAAACAGCCCGATGCTCGACGATCACGCGACTGTGGACGAGCTGTGCCTGTTGGACTGTGGGCCAAACGTCGGCGAGTTCCTGGACGACGAGACGGATGAGCTCATTTTTCGGCCAACGCACCAGCTCGCGCGCCTGGCTGACGATGACTTGGCAGTAGAAGAGCGGGCTTTTCGCTGCGCGAGAGGCTTCCCCGTGCAATCGTCTCCAGCTTGGGGAATGCCCGGACGCAAATGGCCCGCCCGCTGTGGCCTCTGTCGGCCGGATGAAAACCCATTGGCTCAATCGGCCGACGAGAACGGCATGAGGCAGCCGTGTGATCGGGCGGTCGAACCACAGGTGGATGCTGGCGATGGGAGCAGACTGGAGCGACAAACTTCCTCGACGATCCAGCTCTCGGCGCGTTCCCTCCGGCAGCAACGGGCCAGCCGCCCAATACGGCACAGCAAGAATATAGTGGTCGGCCTGCAATCGTTCACCGCCAGCCAGCTCCAACCGCTCGATTCGGCCTGCGCGTTCCCTGATCCGGTGGACCCTTGCCATCAGACGCGTCATGACGCCGCGACGGCGAAACCATGCCCGCACACGGTCGTCGTAAAGCTCGTCCAAAGGTACGCTCGGAATAATCATCTCCCAGCTTCGCCGACTCGCCAGAAAGCCTTGTACGATCACCTGTCGGGCATAGCGCACACTGATCCGATCCAGCGATTCACTCAGGGCGCTGACTAGAACGACTTTCCAGAAAAACTCGATCGCTTTTCGTGGCTGCCCGCATTGAGCCAGCCATTCGGAAAACGGTTGCTCTGGAACGTCGGGAGGCGTTCGGGCTAAGCGTTGCAGCCCTCTCACCACCGCACAACGATCGGCTATCGAAAGGAATCGCAGGCCAAGCAGCGATGGTACCAGATGGAGTGGTGCCGGCAGCGGAAAGCTTCGGAAGCGGCACACATACGGCCGACTGGCTGAAGGTGGCGAAACGAAGTATAGAGTGCGCTGTCGGCGGAACGTCTGATCGAGGCCTACTTTCCGGCAGAAGTCAAAAAAGCTCGTGCAACATCCCATGGCCACGTGCTGGCAGTTGTCGACCATCGTGTGGGTTCGGGAATCACGAAACGACGATGCCCGCCCACCCAGTCGCCGCCGCGACTCTAGCAGCGTCACGTGCCAGGATCGTTCGGCCAGCGCGCTGGCGGCCGCCAGACCAGCCAATCCGCCTCCGACAACGATTGCCGATTCAGGCATCTCTCGCTGACTCTTTTCCGCAGGTCCGTGGAAGTCCCACCAAGAAACGCCGAGGACACAGCCCCCGGCGGCCGCCGCATAAAACTAAGACCGTCCGGGCTGACGCGTTTCCTCAGGAGCCGTAACGAATAGATGGTGCAAGTGGCGAACGTAGCGTGGGGTTTCTAACCCGTCAAACAAGCGGAGGGCAAAAGAGTCAATTGCTGGAGATGATTCTGTCCCCGCTGGAGCGGTGTTGCCGCTCGTCAGGTGGACGCCTTTCGGCCTCAATGGTTTTCTTTTTCAATGAGGCTGAACGGGGAAGCGGCGTGTGCGCGCGAAAAAAAGCTCCGTCTGGCAGACGGAGCTTTTCGTTGTATGAGAAGGTTGGTGGTCGACCGAGCCGGCCGGCTGTGGACACATTTGATCGATTGGGCCCAATGGGCCCGAAAGATCAAATCCTTAGAAAGGAGGTGATCCAGCCGCAGGTTCCCCTACGGCTACCTTGTTACGACTTAGTCCCAATCACGGAGTTCACCCTAGGCGGCTGCCTCCCTCCGAAGAGGGTTAGCTCACCGACTTTAGGCGCCCCCCGCTTTCGTGGCTTGACGGGCGGTGTGTACAAGGCTCAGGAACACATTCACCGCGGTATAGCTGACCCGCGATTACT
>JAADHY010000153.1 GCA_013151585.1 Planctomycetota bacterium | reverse complement strand
TTCAGCTCTTCGCTTTTCTCCTGCTCGGCCAGTTCGTCCAGACGTTCCAGATCCCGCTGGATGTCTTCGGCCACGGCGACGATGCCGGGCAACGGGCCTTGCGGTCGCGCTTGCACGTTGGACGTCGCCGGCCAAATCAGAAGCGCAATTGCGAGCGTCAGAGCAGCCAAAGCGGCCGGCCACCAGCGGGGCATACACAGAGGCACGACCTGTGCAGGCTCCACGCGCTGCAAATGCTCAGTCGCATCCCGAAGTTGAAGCCAGTGCCACAGCGACCCGTCGCGCCGGTTGACAAACTCCAGGGCCGTCACCGTGCGGTCCTTCAAGTTGTAGCTGATATCGATCGCTCGAGCGGCCCGAAGCCAGTCATGAGGCCAGAGCAGCCCAACCAGTGCCCCGACCAACGGCCCCGCGGCCAACAGAGCCACCGCCGCATTGATCGGAAAGCTCGGCTCCGCCAGCAGCCGCCACAGCCCTGCACCGATGCCTGCGACCGCTCCGGCCAGCAGCCCCCAAAACGCCGCTCGCAGGGCCGACTGACACCGCTGTCGCCAATAAACGCGAATCACATTTCGAAACGCCGTCCTATCCATGGTTACCATCTCCTACGGCGTGTACGGTTCGACTACCAGCGCAACGATCTCCGGGCGAGCTGATGACGTTCGCCCGTGCGCCGCCTTCGGCTGGGTCTTGGATCATTGTACCCGATTTCGAAAGTTGTACAGACCATATTTTCATGGTTTCGCCGTCACCGGCTGTTCCGCAACGCGGCGGGACACTAGCGATGTACCGCTGCTTCGACCGCGTGGCGACTGTGACCTCAGCAGCGAAAAATCGATGCGGCGCAGCGCCACGTCGAGCACGAACAACAGCAATGCGGCCACGATCAAATACGGCCAGAGCGGAGTGGCTCGGGCAACGGTCCGCTCGGACGGTGCGAAGACGTCCTGCGGCCGAGGTGCGTACCAGCCACCGCTCACCTGAGCCAATCGCCGCAGCAGCTTTTCGTTGGTCGGCCGCAGCCGCAGCTCATCCGGATAACCGACCACGAACCCGCGCGACTGCCGATGAACCACCTGCCCGCGCAACGACTGCGTCAGTTCCAGGTGATACGCTCCTGACTCCGGCACCTCGATCTGCGCCTGGTACCGACCGGGCGCGACTTGAAGCAGCCGTGTCGTCGTCTTTTTTAAATGCGGATCGATCACGGTCAATTCCGTGTCGGCGCCGTTCAAATAGCGACCGGAAGGATCGACCGCGTCCAGACGGATTGTTGCTTGCCGCCCCTTTCGCTCGATCTGCACCACGAAGCCCCGCGTTTCGCTTTTGCGCATCGCATGCCGGACGATCTGAGCCCAAAACGGGCCGAAGCCGGACCATGTCAGCCACTCGGCCGCCCAACGGCTTTTCGCATCCGACGTGAACGCGACGCTCATCCCCAGCCCGTACCGCCACCAGGCCAGTAGCGGGTCGCCGCGCTCGGTTGCTAGAATGACTTCGCTGGTCGGTTTCGGCCGAGTGACCACGTAGCCGAGCAGGAAAGGAGCGGCTTCCAAATCGATGCCCGCCAGCGCCGGCGTCGGGCGAATGACTTGCGGCACGAAGGGGCGTTCGTTGATCGCCGACTTGCTGGCCGTCATGGTCTCTTTGGCGAAGATTTGCGGGATGGCCATCGGGTCGTCGGTGAAGTAATACCGGCCGCGGCCGATCCTCGCGATCTCTTCCAGCAGGTTCAAGTCGGCGCCCTGCCCGATGGCGACGGTCGAAACGGTGATCCGTTCGGCAGCCATCGCCTGAGTGATGCCTTCGAAATCCCCGGGCGCGGAGATGCCGTCTGTCAGGATGATGACATGCTTCAGCTTGGCGGCGGTCTTGCGCAGCGCGTGATACGCTTCTTCCATCGCCGGATACATGTTCGTCCCGCCACCGGCCTGCAAGCTGCTGATTCGATCCATCGCCATTCGCTTGTCGACCACGGGAGCCAACTCGCTGATCCAAAAGGTGGAGCCTTCGAAGGCGATCACGCCGATCTGGTCGCGCGAACCGAGCAGCTCGACCGCGGCTTTGGCGGCGTCTTTGGCCAGCTCGATCTTCATCCCGCCCATTGAGCCCGACTTGTCGATCACAAGGACCATCGCCAGGCTTGGCTGTTCTTTTTCTTTTTCGAAGTCGCTGCGCACGGGCAGCACCTCTTCCAGCACCGACTTGTAATAGCCGCCCAGGCCGAAGGACTGATCCCCGCCAAGCATGATCAGCCCGCCGCCCAGATCGCTGACGTACGCTCGGATGACGTCCATCTTGCGAGTCGACAGCGCGGTGGCGGGCACGTTCGAGATGATCAGCGCCTCGTAGTTCTGCAAGTCAGCCAACGAGTCGGGCATGCCCTGGGGCGGCCGCGTATCGACCAATATGCCCTGCTCTTCCAACGCCCAGACCAGATGCCGAGCCTGCTCCGGGTTGCTTTCGATCAACAAGACACGCGGTTTGCCCGCAGCGAAGACCAGTCCCGAGGCAGTGTTGTTGTCCAGCAGCGTATCTTTGCCGCCGCTGACGCGCACGGCAAACTCGGCCAGCCGATCCCGATCGATTGACTGACGGAAGCGGAAGCGGTTTTCGCCCTTCTTTACCTTCTTCGTTTCGCGCAGGATACGATGCGGACCGCGGTAGACTTCCACCTGGACCTGATCGTCGTGGTTGGCGTCGATGACGACCTCGACGTAGAATGGCTCGCCCTGCGCGACCTGAGCCGGGACGGTGACGGCCGATACTTGGATTTCGGGATCGGTCCGAGTGGGCAGCGGGACCGAGAAGATCGGCACGCGGCCAGCCATGGCGGCTTTCAGGACATCGCCTTCGGTTTGGTTGCCGTCGGAAAGGAGCACGATCCGCGGGACGTAATGCGGCGGGATCGCGGCCATCGCGACTTCCAAAGCCGATTCGATGTCGGTGCCGTCGCGGTCGGCCTCAGAGCCATTCCCAGCGGCCCCAGCCGCGTTTTCGCTCGAGGCATTCCCCGCTGCCAGGTCGTTCACCGGCGGTTTGGAGGCAGGAGCCGTGCGGCTCAATCGGTTTGCACCGATCGTCTCATCAAACTCTTCGCCGCCGAGTCGGACGGTTCCCGGGTTGGCCGAAAAAGGCAGAAGCGCGTACCGATCGCCCTGAGCCTGCTCCACCGCCTTGCGGATGAATTGGTCGACTTTCTGACGAGACTGTTCGCCCACGCTGGTGCTCTGATCCACGACGAACACAACGAACACCTCATGCGTCGGCCGCAGCAACGTCAAACCCGCCAACGATAACACCAGCAGCAGCACGATCAGCGTGCGTACCAGCAGCGAGACCAGCCGCTGGCGCCACGGCCAGTCCACCAGCAGGCTGCGGCGGAAGAACCAGACCAGGACCAGCACCACGGCCAGACCGGCCAAGAAATGCGGTCGCGTCAATTCGAACGGAAAGGCCGCATCCATCAACTAATCCACCGTCGCTGGTACAGATACCATTCCAATCCTGTCAGCAACCACACGGATGCAATCAGGTAAAACCAGATCGGTCGCCCGCCCCAGCCAGCGGCCAGAGCGGTCTCGGGCTTTTCCCCATCGTCCGGCACGCGCAGATCACTTTCGATCCGACTGGCCAGATTGCAAGCGATCTGGACCAGCGGAGTCAGCTCCGACCGGTCGCTTTCGTTATCCGATGCCGCAGACGACCGCTGAGCGATCTGCCAGATGCCGCAGCGGGCCAACGGGCCGATGAGCAGTTCGCTTGTTTCTTCGATGCCAGACGACTCCGCCGCGCTCGCAAGCGGCGAGACGCTCCCGTCCGGCGCGACGAGCACGAGCGGCCCCGTCCGGCCCGACCGACCCGGCTCGGGCAGTTCGACCCGCGTCACCGAACCGCTCGGCAGCGACTCGCGCAGCTCGCCCTTTGTCCCGGCGAACCACGCCAGTGCGTTGCTCACCAGAATCGGGAACGCCGTCCGTAGGGGCAGGTCGCCGCGGTCGAGGTTCACGGTCAAGACCAACAGATCGCCGCTGGGCCGTTCGACGGCACAGTAGAGCGGGTCGCCCGTCGCCGACTTGGCCAAAACCTTCACGCGACCGCCCTCTTCGTTCATCTTCAACCGGCGGGCTTCGGGCATCAGCACATTGTCGAGCCGCACGTGCGCCATCAGCGGCGAGTTTTTGTCCTGCCAGGCGACTACCGGATTGTGCAGGGCTTCGCTCAATTGCCAAGCGTCGGTCGATTGCATTGGATCGATGACCAGCACGCGTTGCTGGGGCAACCGGCGCGGCGTTTTGCGATGAAAAACCACGATCGCGTCGTTCGGCACGTCCTCCGGCAGCTCCTGAACTACCGCCAGATCAACCAAGACGTTCGCCTCGAAGACTTTCTGCAGAAACAGGTTGCCGTCCGTCACCAGCAGCACTTTCTGCCGCTGCCGGCGCGGCAAGATGGCCCACGCTTCATTGTCGGCCGGAAGCGCATCGGGCCGGTCCAGCGCCGCTCGCAGCCGCCCGCCTTCCGCCGACGTTTTTTCGAATACCTGCGACCAGGTGCGATCCGGTTCCAATCGGATCGGCACCACGTCGACCACTTCGCCGTCCAGTTCCAATTCCAAACGAACCTCGACCGGCTCGTCCGAGCAATTGGTGACTTCGGCCAGGATTTCATACCCGATGGGATCCAGCAGACTGCGCCGAGCCTGGAACCGTGTGATGCCGACATTGCTGGTTCGTCGGCCGATCCGATGCCAATGGATGTCGTCGTCCCGAGCCAGCTTCGCGGCCTCCGGAAAGCAGCCGTCGCTCAGCACGACGATCTCGCCGTTCGGGTGGTCCGCGAGCAGCCGCCGGGCCAACGCCACCGCCTCTGGCACGCACGTTGGCCCGTCCGTTTCGGGAATGCTTTCCAAAGCCTCGCGTAACGTTCGATGATGAGCGGTTAGCCCGCACACGACCCGCGGTTGCACGCCCGCCGCGACGACGGCCATCTGGTCCGTCTGCCGCAGTCCGTGAATGAAACGTTCCGCTTCTTTCTTGGCGCGAGCAAGCCGGTTCGGCGAAATGTCAGTGGCTCGCATGCTGGCCGAATTGTCGACGACCAGCACCACACGCCGTGCTTGCTGCTTTTGCCATCGGAAGAACGGGTCGCAGAGGGCCAGCACCAGCAGCGACAGCACCAGCAGTTGCATCAGAAGCGACAGCAGATGTCGCAGCCGCTGCCAAAGCGATCGAGGCCGTTTTTCGTCGAAAACCTGGCGCCAGAACATGACGGTCGACACCGGCACACGCCGCATGCGGACCTTCAAAATATAGAAGGCCACGATCGGCACGGCCAAAGCCAGCCACCACAGCGCTGTCGGAGTTGCTAACCCCATCGAAAAGTGGCTCCAAAGCGATTAGAAGTTAGGAGGCAGAAGATAGGAGGTAGGAGGCAGAAGGTAGGCGGATCGGAGAGCCGAGAGCGGGGGCAGGGAGCTTGGAATCCATTGGGCGAAGTCCGCAAAAAAGTGCCTGCAAGTTGCCGACTACGCCTCCCGCCTCCTGTCTCCTGTCTTCTACCTTCTACCTCGTCACCCTACTACCCGACTGGCTCGCATCATGCCCAGGATCAGCTCATCGAACGAAACGTCCGTCGTGGTCGTCGTGCAACTGATCGCATGGTTTCGGCAATAGTTGCGAACCGACTGCAAAAACTCCGCAAAAACTCGCCGGTACTGTTTCAAGTTCTTCTCGGTCACCGTGATCTTGTTGCCCACTTGCGTCTCGATGTCGAACAGTTCGACATCGCCCAGCACGTCCGGTTCGGCGTCGCGTCGGTCGTAGATTTGCACCACGCTCGGTTCGTACTGGTGATATCGCAGCCGATCCAGCCCGCGCTGGAACCCGGACGGGTCGAACAGGTCGCTGATCACGATCGCCAGCCCTCGCCGCTGCGGCCGGTGGACAAAGGCCGTGGCCGTCTCAGCGAGGTTCGTATCGCTGCCTTGTAGCGACAGGTTTTCCAGGAACCTCATTAAGCTAAGGATGCGAGCTTTGCCGCGCGTCAGGGGGAAGTCAGCTACGATCCGGTCGGCGAAAGCGACCACCGCCACGCGGTCCAGGTCCGCCAAAGCGATGT
>JAADHY010000773.1:6832-8322 GCA_013151585.1 Planctomycetota bacterium | reverse complement strand
GGTCCGGAGGTCCCTCGGGCGGCTTTCCGTTCGAGCTGGTCGGATCGGCCTGTCCTTCTGGTCGGCTTGGGGGACAGCATCACGGCGGGATTTGGGGCCGCCCCGCCTGCCCTGTCGTATTTCAATCGACTGGTGAAAAACCCGCCCGACGAGTTTCCCGAGATGCGAGGCCTCTGCCTTTCCGCGGTTTTGCCTCGACTGGAAGCTCTGAATCTGGCGCGGTCGGGGTCGAATTCCATCGAGAATCTGGAGATTCTCCTTCCCAAATTGCCGGTCCAGTCGCCTGACGTGTTCGGAATTGTGGTCATGACAACGGGCGGAAACGACATCATCCATTACTACGGCCGGACACCTCCGCGCGAAGGAGCGATGTATGGCGCCACGTTCGAGCAGGCAAAACCGTGGATCGCTAACTTCCGCGGACGACTTCTCCAGACGATCGCGGAAATCAAGAAGCGATTCCCAGGCGGTTGCGCCCTTTTCATCGGAAACATCTACGATCCGACAGATGGCGTCGGCGATCCGTCTCATGCCGGGTTACCAGATTGGCCGGACGGACTGAGAATCCTCGACGCGTACAACCGAATCATCGCCGACTGCGCCGAAGCCGATCCGGATGTACATCTTGTTGACATCCGCAGCACCTTCCTCGGCCATGGGATTCATTGCCGGCAGTTCTGGAGACCGTTCTACCGTCCGGACGATCCTCACTACTGGTTCGCCTCGAACCTCGAAGACCCGAACAACCGCGGGTACGATGTCATTCGGAGACTTTTCCTGATCGAGATGGCGTCCGTTCTGCCAGCACGGTTGGCCAAGACGGATTGAGCGCGTCGTTTGGGCGCTCCCAGCAGAGCCGGCCCGCCGGGGAAAACAGAACTTTTGGGAGAACAACGATGGATTTCACGTACCAAGAGATTGCCAAAATGATCGACCACTCGCTGCTGCAGCCCGTGCTGACCGATGAGGAGCTCGAGCGGGGCTGCCAGGTGGCTCTCCAGTACGACGTGGCGAGCGTCTGCATCAAACCGTACTACTTGAAGCGATGCGCCGAGATCCTGGCGGGCAGCCGGGTTGAACCGAGCACGGTGATCGGGTTTCCTCACGGCGGCCACACGACGAGCATTAAAGTGGCCGAGGCCGAGCAGGCTTTGGACGACGGCGGCACAGAGTTGGACATGGTCGTCAACATCGGCAAGGTGCTCAGCCGTGACTGGGACTACGTCCGGCGCGACATCGAGGCGGTGCTTCAAGTGACCCACGATCGCGGCCAAGTGCTCAAAGTGATCTTCGAGAACTGCTACTTGGAGGACGAGCACAAGGTTCGGCTTTGCGAGATCTGCGGCGAGTTGGGAGTCGATTACGTCAAAACATCGACGGGCTATGGCAGCGGCGGCGCAACGGACGAAGACCTACGGCTGATGCGAAAGCATTCCCCGCCGCACGTGAAAGTGAAAGCGGCTGGCGGCGTGCGCACACTCGACCGTTTG
>JAADHY010000773.1:0-6815 GCA_013151585.1 Planctomycetota bacterium | reverse complement strand
CGGTGTGGATCGGGTCGGCGCCAGCCGGACAATCGACATCCTGGAAGAGTGCCGCCAACGCCTGGGGCTGAGCTGACGGCGATCCCGCCGACCTGTCTTCAGCGCCCACCAAGACTCGACGCGGCTGCCGGTTTCACGGCTGGATGACGACTTCGGATCCCACCGTCAGGAAGTCATAGACTTCGGCCACGTCGTCGTTGAGCATTCGGATGCAGCCGCGTGAGACCGCGCGGCCGATCGAATCCGGCTCGATCGTTCCATGAATGCCGTAGCCGTCGCCGAGATCGATCCAACGCTCGCCAAGCGGATTGGCGGGGTCGTCGGCGTCGATGACGCGCCCGTCCGGATCGGTGTACTGCGGGTTGACGACTTTGTTCAGGACGGTGAAGGTCCCCGTCGGCGTGGCACCGTCTTTGCCGATCCCCACGCGGTAGCTCTTCACGTAGTAACCGTGCAAGTGGACCGTCAGTTGGAAATCGCTCAAGTCAATGAACGCCGAAAACGGACCGCGGATGACCTTGAGCTTTTGCCCGGCTCGGATGCGCCGCGGGTCGATCCGGTTCAGCCGAGCCAGGTATTGCCAAGTGACCTTGTACTTTTTGGCGATCTTCCGGAGCTGATCGCCCGGCTGAATCACGTAGGGCTCCATGTAATGCGGGTGCGGTAGGAAGAATATCCGCTGGCCGTGCCTTCAATGCGTTGCCGAATCAGCGGTCTCAGTTCGGGACGCTGCCAATAGATGCGGGACAGCTCGCGGTGAGCGGCGATATCGTCTCCGGACTGAATCAACCGATCGATGGCATCGAAGTCGACCGCCACTTTTGTTGGCCCGCCCGACGACCGGTCCGCAATCTGGACAGCGGCCGACGGCGCCTGAGCGCTGTTAGCCGGCGCCGCACTGGCATCAGCACTATCGCCACTGGTGCCATCGGCATCCGCGATACGAGGTCCCGCAGCAGACGCATCCGCGATCGGGGATTCGGTGAGCTGGACGGGAGCAGCCGGGGAAACGGATGAAGGAACCTCGGCTGATTCGGAGTCCGGCTTCGTCGACTCCGATGCCGGTTCCGACCCAAGTCCTGCCATGGTCTCCGGACGATTCGGGCTGCTTGCGGGAGGGGCTTCGAGTTGTGCGGCGACGGGCACGACCGGCCCGCCGGACTGACGGAAAAGTGGTCGCCGCGCGGTCCCGGATTGACGACGAGGATCGCCGGCGTCGCCAGCCAACGGCGAGGAAGACATCGCAGCCGCGGACGAAGACAACTCGGAGTTTTGGCTCGGCTCCGGTTCAGGCTCATGCTGCGCCTGGAAGATGATCGGATCGATAGCCGGTAGACCGTTCGGGGGACGCTGGTCTTCAGTGAAAGGGTCGCTCGGGGCGGGAGCATCCGCTGTCGGCGGTTCGGTGCCCCCTTTCGTTCCGAAACGAATCACCCAACCAGTTTCAGCCGGCCCGATTTCCAGCCAGCCCAACTTCCACGCGACCGCCGGGGCCGCCAGAATCAGCAGTAGCCCAACCAAAACGAGCCGACGTCCCGTCCGTCGTTTTGTCTGCTTGGCCATGGTCCACGGATTCCTTTTCCGCAAAGTTGATCGCGACTTTTCGGCTGTCCGAGCGACGCGTTTGATACCACAACAGGAAAAACAGGGCCAGACGAATCTATAGATGAGGGCTCTGTCGGCAGCGAAACTGATCGTCGTTCGCCGGGCGAAGCGCACCGGGGGCGTCCGTGAAGGCGGAACAACATCCCACGCCGAGATGTTCGGTCCCAGGAAATGAGCGCTGTCGGGAACGGCGGCGGGTGGGCCGCCTCGAGCTCAGTTTGTTTCGGGGCCGGAACCGGCTTCCGGTCGGTGCTCGGCTCCGACCGCCGACTGTCCTGCGCCCTGGCATTCTCACCATAGTGGATTGGGGGGCGGTGGTAGCCAAACAAAGGAACCTTACCGCTGTCGCTGGCGCTATTGCGTTCGACGGGGGTTGGCAGCGCCTGCGACGGGGGCGTGACGCCGTTGGCGACCGGCGAGGTGATTTCCAAAGCCTGGACGGTTACCTCTTGCCAATAGTCGCACCGGATGGGCGGATGCTGCACCGGTCACAGGCTTCGGGGGTGTGGGTTTCCGCGTAGGTGGAGTGGGCCGATGGCGGGATTCCGTTTGCGGGAGTAAGATTCCCTGAATTACGCGGCCATGAGAGTTTCTCTGCTTTTGCTCGTCGACTAACTTCCCCTCGAAGCTGAACGTTACATTTGAGCGGAGGGGAAACCGTCGAGCACACCGCTCGGCCGCTCGGCGGCTCCCGAAGCGCACGGAAGTTTTTTGCCGTGCCTACTGGCTTCTCACCCGCTGCGCGGACGATATAATACGGTAACAGACGGCGGAGTAGCTCAGCGGTTAGAGCAGCGGCTTCATAAGCCGTGTGTCGTGGGTTCGAATCCCTCCTCCGCTACTTGAATCGGTGTCGATGAACAGCAACTTGCCGCAATCCCTTGCAATGCAAGGGGTTTTTCTTTTGCGCCTTTTTCTGCTTGCGCGCTATTTCGAGGCATTTCTGACAGTTTCTGCAGCGCATCTGTAGCGCGCAGCGGCTCGGTTTTCAGTGGAGTTCAACGCTGCGCGTTGGCCGGCAGCGCCATCGCCCGCTGAAAGTCCGCGTCGGTCACGTGGACATAGTGGCCAGCCGCGGCACACGAAACAGGCTTCCGTGTGTGACCCTGTGGCGGGAACAGACGATCGGAGTGCGACTTGAACGTCATCTTTAAGTTGCCTCTCCCTGCTTCGCGAGGCGACGGTGGTTGAAGGCGGTCGGGCGACAGCCTCCGATCACTCGAACTCTTTTCGCTACGATTGCGTTGCGGGGGAAAGGACTTCAAAGCTTTTTGTAGGTCGCGCATTCACCTTCATTTCGTCATTTCGTCGGTTCAGGGTCACCGCGTGCGCTCGAGAAAACAATGGTCTTTCTGCCCGGTCTCAGGGACCGATAGGTCTGAATGAACAGCCATGCGGAACCGGGCCAACCCGAAGCTGCGATTCTTCGAACATGGTCCGCTCTCAATGGTGAGGCGTCGGCCGATCGTCCGCGAGCTCTTGCTGTCCCTGCAAGGCTGGTAACGCCAGCTTCCCCAAAGCTTGCTCCGCACCCTCAGATAAGAACCTGCCAACAAAGGCAATAGCGCTACCGAACCAAACCTGACAATCCGTCGCGACCAGCGGAATGGGTTTGTCCTTCAGGTTTCGTGCTAACAGTTCAACTCGGTGCCACAGGTTTTTCGATGGGCTGCATCCCAATGAAGTGAAGGGATTGCACAAGGCCGGAAAGGGGACCAGGAGAAAGTCTTGCTATACTGAGCGGACGCACGGTAGTATTGTGGATAGGTTGAATCGAGAAAAAGTTTGAGCGAGTCGGCTTGATAGCGAGGCGATGGCGCCCGAGATGTCGTGGACTGCACTCACCGCTGGGATAGGAACGATGGCAATGGCGAGGGCAAGACGGCGTGCGGCTTTTGGATTGTGTGGCCGGTGGCGGATTAGGATGGGGCGCTCGGGACATCGGCGGAGAACCCGCTCCAGCGAGTTTTGGCCAACGGCCGAAGTGCTGGAAATGCGCGCGATGCTTTCTGCAGCGGCTGCGCCGCCACACCTGGTCTGGGTGGATACACCGCTCGATATTGTCGACGATTCCGACGGCGTGACTTCTTTGCGCGAAGCGGTCATGTTAGCCAACTCGCATCCGGGGCTGACAATCCGCTTCCACGACTCGCTCAACGGGATTCCAATTACCTTATCCCGCGCCGGGCACGACGAAGACGCCGGCGCGACCGGCGATTTGGACCTGACAGCCGACGTCACCATCCAGGGAAACGGCGCGGCGGACACGATCATCGATGCAGGTGAATTGGACCGCGTGTTCGACATCTTCGGCGCGACGGTGCAGTTGGTCGGGCTGACCATTCGCGGCGGACGGGCCGAGGGGGCCGAGGCTGTCGGCGGTGGAGTGCGAAACAGCGGCGGAACCGTTCACATCGCTGAATGCCGGATCGTGGCCAACCGGTCCGAACAAATCGGAGGAGGCCTGTTCAACTCGGCCGACGGGACTGTGACAATCGAAGAGACCGAGATTGCCCAAAACGTTTTTCGCACCGATGGCGGCGGAATCTACAACTTGGGGACCATGACGATTCGAGGCAGCACGGTGTCGGCCAATGAGACCTTCATCGCTGACGATGCTTTCGTTCATCAGGGGGGCGGAATCTTCAATGCGGGCGACCTCACGATCGAGGATTCGGTCATCACGGATCATTTTCTGGGGAATGGCGGCGGTGCCGGTATCTACAATTCCGGTCAACTCTCGCTTTCGCAAGTTACCATCAGCGACAGTTACATTCCCGTCGGTGGAGGGATTCGTAACAACGGCACGATCTCCATCATTTCGGAAAGCACGTTCTTGCGCAATCGCGCCGACATGGGCGGAGTCATCTACAACGGTGGCACGATCAATACGATCGTTGACACCATTTTCGCCGATAATGGGGGAGACGTCGGTGGTGCGATCGACAACCATGGACGGATCGACCGAATCGAAAGAACAAGTTTTGTCGGCAACAGGTCTGACCAGGGAGGGGGGCTCAACAACGTCCGTACCGTGCAGGTCATCGTCAACGTCACGTTCTCGGGCAATCGGGCTAAGCTTGCCGGGGGTGGAGTTTTCAACCAGGGACGCATCGGCCGAATCGCGAACGCAACCCTCACCGGCAACAGCGCTCGGTTCCGCCTGGAGGGCGGAGGCGGAATTTGGAACGGCGGCCTAGGCCGGATCGAGCGGCTCGAGAACACGATCGTGGCCGGGAACAGGCTCGAACCGGAGCGGGTGGGGAATGAGTGGTTCTTCGGAACGGGGCCAGACATCCTGAACCGGGCAGTGATCGGAGTGGCGACTCACAATCTGATCGGCGATCCTGAAGGGCACGACATCGCCCACGGGGTCGACGGAAATTTGGTGGGCGTCGATCCTCTGCTCGGGCCGCTCGGAGATCACGGCGGTCTCACACCGACCCATCTGCCGCTTCCGGGCAGTCCCGCTATCGACGCGGGCGCGAACGACAGCGCCCCCGAGGTTGATCAGCGCGGTCTTGCGCGTCCCGCCGATGGCGACATCGACGGCGTGCCGATCGTTGACATTGGCGCGGTCGAAGTCGTTCCGCCCCTTCTTGCGTTCGAGGCGACTCGCTCCTCCCAGCTCCTCCTGCAAAGGCAGGGAGAAGTCGTGAGGTTGCTCGATCAAACGTCCTCCAGTTTGTTGATCGAACGTGCTTTTAGCCAAATCGAAGGCATCTCGATCCTTGGGAGCCCGGAAGCCGACACACTTATTGTGGATTGGTCCGCGGGCAATCCGATCCCGCGGGGTGGGCTGATCTTCGAAGGCGGAGCCGGAGTTGATCAGCTCGTTGTCACAGGAGACGGCGGCCAATCAGGGACGTACCTGCCAGATGGCACGCATGCCGGTCGCGGCACCATTCGGATCGACGGCTCGGAAATCCGCTTCATAGGCCTGGAGCCGGTGGAGGTCAGTGGTCTGGCGGCGTTTAGTTTGATCACGCCGGGCAGCCGGGATGAGCTGTCCGTGGACAGTCCGACCGCCGGGCGATTGCGAATTCGAGGAGCGAGCGACGGAGTGACGTTCGAGACGCTCACCGTGTGGGACGTGGCCGAAGTGACCATTGATACGGCCACCAACGACCGCAGCGACGGGCACGACCGAGTCATCTTTTCGACGGACATCGTTCCCTCGGGGCTGATGCGGCTGAGCCTCACGACAGGCGGAGGAAACGACACAGTCGATGCATCGGCCGTCGATGCGCTGCCCTTGACTGTCGACTTGGGATCGGGCGACGACGTGCTAACGAGCGGCGGCGGGGACGATTGGATCAACGCCGGTTTTGGTAAAGACACGGTCAACGCAGGGCCCGGAAACGACTGGGTGTTCGGCAGCGCCGGACAGGACTGGATCGCCGGCGGCGATGGCGACGACATGCTGTACGGACAGGGCAGTAGCGACACGGTCGATGGAGGAGCGGGAGCAGACTATGTCGATGGTCGAGTCGGCCGAGACTGGCTTCTCGGCGGCGACGGCGACGACACGATTCGAGGCGGCAGCGGCAACGATTGGCTCAGGGGCGGCGGCGGCAATGACCGGCTCGCCGGTCAAGACGGATCCGACCGCCTTGATGGCGAGCGAGGCCGGGACTGGCTGGACGGCGGCTCAGGGGACGACAAGATCCGCGGAGGCGCTCGCAACGACACGCTCCTGCCCGGACCCGGCAACGATTCGGTGTCCGGCGATGCCGGCTACGACGTGCTCTTTGAAACGGCAGACCGCGATTTCCGACTTTTCAGAAACTGGTTGTTCGGCTTGGGGCTCGATACGCTGCAAGAGATTGAGCAGGTCAGCTTGGTGGGCGGACCGAGCGACAACCGCTTCGATGCGCGAGGCTTTGCAGGACGCACCCGCCTGGCGGGCGGAGCGGGCGACGACACCTTGCTGGGAGGCCAGGGAGCCGATTCCCTGATCGGCCAAGCGGGCAACGACTGGTTGGAGGGACGGGTTGGTGAGGATGTGATCCGAGGTGGCCGCGGCGACGACACGCTTTTCGGCGGCCCTAATGCCGATCTTCTTTTCGGAGGCGCCGGAGACGACTCCTTGGACGGAGGTGACGGCGATGACACGTTGATCGGCGGGGACGGAGCCGACACGCTGTTCGCCGGCAGCGGCAACAATGGCCTTCGAGGCGATGCGGGCAACGACTTGCTCGCGGGCGGTC
>JAADHY010000215.1 GCA_013151585.1 Planctomycetota bacterium | reverse complement strand
CGGCTGAGCAGCAACGGCAACGGAACCAACAAGAACTAATGTCGCTGGCCAGAGCATCTTGAGCGTCCTCACAGAAAGTTCTCCCAATCGGTCACGTAGTCCGCGGCCATGAGGCCGGCTCGTACGGTGATATTTTCGCATATCGAGTACGCCGCAACATTTCGCTAAGGCAATCCCCGTACGAGCCGCCATGCTACCGGCGTCAGGTCGCTACTCGACGGTTCATGCGGCGCCTACTGCCTTGCCAAACTAAGCGTTCGAGATTCCTTGAATCGCTTGGCCCAGTTCCGCGAGTCGCTGCGCAGCCGCGGCAGGCACGCGACCCTCTCGGTCGATCGCCACGTTTAGCAGCAGGTTCGCATGCCGCTCAGTCGTGCGACGGTACAGCGGCAACAGCTCACGCTGCACCTCTTTCATCTGCTCGCCCGGCTCCCAGAACCAACCTTTGCTGAACGTGCCTACCGCCGACGTGTCGCAGGTTTCCATCGGGATGTAGTACTTCTTGCCCTTGTGGCTCATCCACGGATCGTGCCCTTCAGGCGGCGGCAGCGTTCGCTCGGCGCCGATCACGTCCGTCGGCCAGAAGCGTATCCGCGTGCCGTTCGACCCGTGGCCGTGGTTCGTCACGACCAGGCAATCCGGCTGAAGCGACTTCACTGTTTCGTAGATACCGCGCCAACGTTCCGGCGGCACTTTGCCCATCGCATCGAACCACATCACAAGCACAGGGCCATAGTTGCTGAGCAGCTCGGTGATCTGCTTGCGAGCATGGTCGAAATATTCCGCCTCGTTCATTTTCTTATCGCGCCGATGGGCCACATCGGCACCCAAAGCGTAGTACAGCCCGGGCGCCAACCCATACTTCCGGCACGCGGTCACAAACCGCTCGACGATGTCCACCGACACTGGACTGGCCCCAATGTCGTAGTCCGTACAGCGGCTATCCCACAAGGCGAAGCCCAGGTAATGCTTGGCTGTGAGGACGGCGTAACGCATGCCGGCCGCTCGGGCTGTGCGGATCCATTGATCCACATCGAGCTTGCTGGGCGCGAAGCGATCGGCAGGCGCCAGTGGCCCGCGCATCACATCCCAGAACGGACCATCGACAAAGGTCTTGATTGTGAAATGGATGAACATGCCGAACCGAAGCCGCTGGTAGCGGGCAATGGCCGGCGTGCGTTCTGTGGCCGGTGCGAAATGCCTCTCGCCGCTCCTTTTGCCCGTTTGCTTGTCAGCCTGCGAACGATCTGATGCAGAACCGCGGCTGAGCCGTCCGGCAACAGCGCCACTTGTGACTGCTACAACAAACTTTCGGCGGGTCATCGCCCCCTGTTCGCCGCCAACGGTCGGCCGATGTTTGCTTGTCATCTATGTGCCCCTTCGGCTCGCACGTCGTTGGTTTTGGCACTGTCGCCTGGCCGATCGATCGCGAACGCCTCGCCGCTGGCGGTCAAACCGCTGCTGGTCGGGCTGCCTACCAGAGGCAGTGCCTGCAGAAAGCGACTTTCAGCTAGTTCCTGGACGCCGAGTGGCAGCGTTACTTGGGCTTCTTGGCCACGATCATGCCCTTGGTGGGCTGCTCGACGGTGGTGAATCCGGCGGCCTTGAGCTTGGCGCGGTATTCGTCGCGCAAGCGGCCAGTGGTAACGAGTCGTCCGCCGGGCTTGAGCACGCGGGCCGCTTCGGACAGAACTGCGGCATCGCCACGCATGACGATCCCGACGCAGTTGCTAATCGCCACATCGACGGAAGCATCCGGCAGCGGCAGTTTCTCGAGCCGGCCCCGGCGGAACTCGACGTTCTTCAGGCCCAGTTCTTTCAGGTTCTTGCGTGCGGTGGCCAGCGCCTTTTCGGACATGTCCACGCCGATGACTTTGCCTTTCGGTCCGACGAGTCGTGCGGCCAGCAGGCAGTCGATGCCGCCGCCGCAGCCGAGGTCGACAACCACCTCGCCTGGCTTCAGGTCCGCGTAAGCAACGACGTTCTTCGCGCCGGCACTGGCCAACACAGCACCACGCGGCAAGTAGGCGATGTCTTCGTCCGTGTAACCGATCTTCTTCAGCCTGGCCACCGCCTTGGCCCATTGCGCTGCCGGGTCTTTGCTAGCTTTCTTCGAGGCGGACGCCCTGAGCTGCCCTTTCGATCGCTTGGCGGTCGCTGCAATCTTCGAACAGCAGCCACCCTTCGACTGCTTCTGGCACCCCTTTGCCGCCTCGCCTTTTTGGCAACACCGTTTTTCTCCGTCACTAGGGCAACATTTGCCCTTCGCACAACACTTTCCTTTGGAGCAGCACCTGTCGGTTCTTGAGCACTCGGCCTTGTGGCAGCCTCCGGCTTTCGAATCTCCGGCGCAGCACTTGGTTGCAGTTTTCTCGCCAGCCGGGTTCTCGGCCTGGCCTGCTTCGAGGGAGTTGTGGTACGCCCAATTAGTGACGAGCATCACGCTGCTAACGGCAAGGCTAATCGCTAGTTGGCTTGCTTTCATCGCTCGCTCCTTTTCTCGCTCTTGCACACTGGTTACAGCGGTCAGATCAAACCGCTTTCGCCCTGGACGGCCGCCAGTCGTCAATACACAATCTCATGTAATAGCATAACAGCCCGGCCTGGCAGTGCAAGCAGCTAGGGGCGACAGTGGAGAAGGAGGATGGCGCCTGTGCGAGGTCGCATCCGCAGCGGATCGCTGATCGATCGTCCGTCCGGTGTCCGATAGGCGCCGCCGAGTGATGCAACGACCGGTTTTCCACTCGGATTCACTAGGACCTTGCCGCGCTGAAAGTCGCGCTGGTAAGCGCCGTCGCGGAGGTAATACTCGCCGAGCGGCTTGCCCAGGCGGACGTTGCAAAATGACGGCAGCACCTCGCCGCTCTGACCAAACGACTCCGGCCGCTGCCAGACCTTGGCGTAGAACATTAGGTAGTGGCGTTCGCCCATCCCGAGCAGAAAACTGGCTGTCACGTAGCGGTACAGCTCTTCGTAGTCCGCGGCCGACTCGCCCGGCTCGCGTTTCTTGGCGTTGGCCACGGCCAGGACAATCTTGCCGCGTTTGGCGCAATCGACCAATTGGTCGACGTCCGCTTTCCAGTCTTTCAAACTGATCGGCCGCGGCTTCGGGCCCTGCGCCCAGCCGGTAAAGCCTTCGTTGCAGAGTCCGTCGGCATATTCGAAGAAGTCGGCGTAGCCGGTGCGAAAATAGTAGCCGCCCCGAGCGCCGTTGATGATCAGGAGCTTCTCGCCGATGGCACGGCGCACGGTGCGCAGCATCTGCATGTTCGCCTGCTTCCATTCGGCGTCTGTGTAAGGCTTACCGGTGCGCGGATTGACCGCCTTGTACTTCTTCTTGAAATTCACATACTTCGGCGTCGTCTGCACCAAGTCCAAGAAGACGCCGTCGTACCCGTATCGGTCGATGTAACTCTTAAGCGTCGTCGCCACGTACTTCTGCCACTGGCGGTTGCCCGGGTCCAGATGCAACCCGCTTTGGTATTCCCAGTCGGTGACCCACTCACCGATTTCGTTCTTCAGGAACCACTCGGGATGCTCGCGCGGCTTCTTCCACGTGTGGAGTCGGAAATTCGCTGCGTTGATCGCGCTGCCGTAGACCAAGATGGGCATCCGGGGATTGAGCGACTTGATCCAGCGCACGCGCTGATTCTCACTGCTGATGTCTTTCCCGTAGGCAGTGGGCGAAAACAGCGTGAAGACTAGTCCGTAGCGACGAGCGATGGATCGCCAAGCATCGTCGGAGATATGTTCTCGCACGTTGGTCCAAAGCGGGATGCCCCAGTGGGACGTATCCGAGCCGTTCACACCGTCAGGTCCGGTTGCCGTGGCCTCGGAGCCAATCAAAAGGATCAACACCCAGGCGACTGCGACTGTCACCCAGCCCCAAACTATTTGGCGATCGGACATGGCCATTCTCCTCGGTTTTCATTGCAGGCCACCCGGACGCGGCCTGGCGGTCGCAACCAACGGGCCGGCTGGGCGCGGGACTAGCGCCCTCGTCTCAGGTGCCGGCAGACGTGAGCTGAACTCGCTCGCGTCGGGCTTCGACCACGACACGGCTGTGATGGCAGCCTACAAAAGAAACACACACCAGGCACGCAGCGTGTGACGAAAGACATTAATACTCCCGGTCGGTGATAATACCCGGCTGGGGGACGGGATATTTGCCGTCGGGCCCGGCTGGTAATGGGGCGGGAGAATCCATGGTCAGCTTGTCAACGTCAGGGGCGAACTCGTGCTCGCAGTTGAGCATCTGGTCGAATGTGATGACCCGGCCGGTATGGGCGGCCATGCGGCCCATTGAACTGACCAAGCTGGCCTCGGCACCACGCTTGACTTCGTTGTACGATGTGTCTTCGCGGATAGCCGTGATCAGGTCGTCCCATTCGAGCTGGTATGGATTCTGCTCAGGTTGCGGGAAGGCCCAAATGAGTTCGTCGGGCGTCATGTTGTGGCCTTTGAACGTGCGCACTCGACCGGGGGTATGACGCGCGGTCGTGACAATGGCGGCCCCTTTGGTGCCGTGCGCGTAACTGGCAAACTGAAAGTAGCACCCGCTCATGCACCGGCCATAGAAGAACAATTTCGTGCCGTCCGCGTACGTGTATTCGACCGAGTATGTGTCGAAGTTCTGGTCGATCCATTCGTCGCGATAGTGACGCCCGCCGGAGGCCTTCGCCCGCACAGGCCACGCACCTTTCATCCACGAGCACTCGTCGATCTGATGGATGTAAAAATCATTGAAGCAACCGCCGCTGGCCCACAGAAAGCTCACGGACCGCTTGATCTGCCAGAGCAGCTCGCTTATGCCTTCCGGCTTCTTCTTTGAGCGAAACGAGCTAATCGGGCCGGACATGCGATAGGCACGCATCATGATGATGTCGCCGATTTCGCCATCTCTGATCCGCTTGTGCAACTCTTGCCGGCCGCGACAGTGGCGGATCATCAACCCGACGCCCACCTTCAAGTTCTTCTTCTCAGACTGCTCGGCCAGTTTGAGCATCCGCCTGGTCGTCGGACCGTCGACCGTGACCGGCTTCTCCATGAACACGTTGAGGCCTTTTTGAATCGCATAGGTGAAGTGGACCCAGCGGAAAGCCGGATATGTGGCGAAAATGGCCACATCGCCCGGCTTCAGGCAGTCCATGGCCTTTTTGTAGGCATCGAACCCGATGAATCTGCGATCCTCGGGCACATCGACTTGGTTGGGAAAATGTTTTTTCAAACGTTTGTAGCTCCCGGCGAGCTTGTAATCGAATATGTCGGCCATGGCCACCAACTTGATCGGACCGTTCTTGACCGACAGGGCATTGACCGCTGCACCGGTACCGCGCCCACCGCAACCGATAAGTGCAATCCGGATCGTGTTGTCCTCACCAGCGTGGACTGTCGGGATCGCCGTTCCTGCCAATGCCGAGCTGGCGGCGATGGAACCAGTGGCCTTCAAAAACGTTCGGCGCGAACTGAACCTCTTCGTGCTTTCACTCATGGCGAATCTCCTACTTACAAGGTCTTTCAATCAGCGGCCATCTTGCCGGTGTATTTACAGGGCCCGCATTCTCTTTTCGATCGTTAGTGTTCCACTCCGTGCCTCCGGCTCGCGGATCGAGTTCATCGCTATGTTCTGGCTCCGCATGGCAAGCGTCCGAAAAAGAAGGCCTCCCCCTCTTTCGGACGTCGCCCAGCCAGCACCGAACGAATCGTACCACACGACCGCGGCGGTAAGGATCACGCAGTGCACGACGAGTAGCATGCCCCGACCGGACACGGCGCATCATAAAGTTGCAAAGCAGCACGCGTCAGGCCATCGGTTATGGCCGATAAAGGTGTTTGATGTAAAGTGGCTCGTCCGTAGCGGCTGGATTGATCAGGACCAGCGGTTCGGCCTGCAACGCTTCGGCCAAAGCGCCCACAGCCGTCGGGTCCAGGTGCTTCTTCCATGCGAGGTCAAACTGAAACTCGAACACGCCGTGGCTGTCGGCTACGAAGTTCGTGTACCAGCGGTTGTTGAAGATCATGGCCAGAATCCGGTGCGCGTCGTCCGGGGCCGTTTTGCGGCGGGCAAGCACATGCGGGCCGCCGAAGGTGACCAGCGGGACATCGCGGCTGGCCCAGACCCAGTGTCCGTGCCGCG